>CAXTTU010000004.1:0-38781 GCA_964247225.1 uncultured Sphingomonas sp.
CGTGCCCGATGCCTCGCGGTTCATCGGGTAAGGGCCGAAGGCGGCGCGCATGGTCATCCCGCCCATGCCGCTCATCCCCGCCATGCCCCCCATCGCGCCGTGGTCCATGCCGGACATCTGCCCCATGCCCACCATGTCGTGCCCGGCATGGGGGTCCGCGCCGCCCTGCGGCTGATTCTGCGGCTCGGCTGGTGCGGAGGTTGGGGCCGGGGTCGCGGGCATCGACATGCCGGGCATGGACTGAGCGAGCGCCGCGCCGGGGGTCGCCAAGGCGATTGCGATAGCGGCTGCGCCGCGCAAAAGCTGCGGGCGGTCGAAAGCGAGGTTCAAGGGTGGCTCCCGAGATTGGGACGCTTCGGCGCGTCCGTTCAACCGGGATACGGCGCTTCCGTCGCCACCCCTCAATGGGCAATCATTTTCTCGGCAAGCCGCACCCGCGCGCGATAGAGGCGGGTTTCGACGGCCTTCTGGCTGATGCCTAATACGCTCGCCGTCTCGGCCTGGCTCAACCCCTCGATGGTCCGCAACACCAAGGGCTCACGCAAAGTCGCGGGGAGCTGGGCGATGGCGCGTGTTACCGCGTCCAGCTCCTGCCGATCCCCGGCCGCGTCGTCGATCGCCGGCCGGGTATCCGCGACGGCCTCCGCCTCGTTCCCGATCGGGGCGACGAAGGCGAAGAACCGGCGAACCTTCCGCTTCCTCCCCCAATCTCTGCACTTGTTGATGGCGATGGCCGAAAGCCACGCGCGCATGGATCGGTCGCCGTCATAGCGGGACATCGCCCGGTGCGCGGCGACGAAGGTATCCTGCAGCAGGTCCAGCGCCTCGTCCGGCTCGCCGACGCACGCGCGCGTCATGCGGTAGATCGCGTCGCGGTGTCGGCGCATGATTTCGGCGAACGCCGCATCCCGGCCCGCGACGCTGAGCGCGGCAAGCTCGGCTTCCGAAAGCGCCGTCCAGTCGAGGCTCACCGCTGGTCGTCGGTGAGCGCCTTCACCACCGTCTGATCGAACGCCGCTTGCTGGTCCGGCCGCAATAGCTGGCGCATGGCGAAGATGTGCGCCAGCGTCGCCTTTTGCAGCTCGCCCATCGCGGCATGGCTGCGATCAACGGCTGCGGCGACGCGGGGGCCATCGCCATGCTCGGCCTCGATCGCCTCGGCGAGCCGGGCATTGTCCGCCCTCAATTCCAGCTCAAGCGCGCGCCGCTGCACCGCAAACCGCTGTTCCAACGTCGCCAGCCGCGCCGTCTGGTCGGCGTCCAGGTGGAGCCGATGGTGCAACAGCTCGTGCAGCTCGTTCCCGGCCCGTCGATCGGGGAACAGCTCGCGGCCGATGAACACTCCTGCGATGGCCGCAAGGAACGCCGCGACCATGCAAAGGACAAGGCGCGCGCGCCCGCTCACGGCTGGCTGGCAAGCAAGGTCGAGGGGGCAAGTGGAGAATGGTCGCCAAGCGGGGACAAGACGGACTCGGCCGTCGCGGGTTCGGCCGGGACGCCCGCCGCGACCATGCCCATCGCCAGCGCCATGCCGATCGCGATGGTTTCCGCGCCGAATCCCGATCGCGATGCCGGGCGCGCCGCAACGCGCGCCAGCACGCGGGACTCGATCCCGGCAAGCTCCGGGGGGCCTGGCTCGCACGCGAGCCGCGCCAACGCCGCGTCGATGTTGCTCATGTTCGTCACCTTTGCAGCCTTATTCGGGTTACGCGATGCTGCCCATCATGCCTCGCCGAGACGTGCAAGGGATGGACGATCCGCTCGCGTAAGAGAGTTGGACCTACTCGGAGAAATAGCCGCCATGCGTAGCTTGTCGATCGTCGCCACCCTCGGCCTGCTTGCCGCTCCCGGCCTCGCCGACGCTCATGCGCGGCTGGTCAAGGGCGCGTTCGCCAAGCCTGGTCGTGTCGAGCTGCGTTTCAGCGAAACCCTCATACCTCAGTTCTCGACAGCCGATCTGACGATGGCGGCCATGCCCGGCATGGCGGTCGGCAAGATCGCCAGCGCCGCCACGGTCGCGTCTGACGGCCGCACGCTCATCGTCACCGCCAAGGCCCCGCTCGCGGCCGGGCGCTACAGCGTGGCGTGGCGGGTCGTCTCGGCCGATACGCACCATGTCTCGGGAACCTATGTGTTCGCGGTAAAGTGATGGGGCAAGCGGACTGGCCGCTGATCGCCGTCCGGTTCGCGCTTTACCTCTCGATGGCGGGGCTGTTCGGCCTAGCCGCGTTCGCGCTTTACGGCCTCCGGGCCGAGGAGCGCACGGGCGCGCTTCCCTTGCGGCCTTGGCTTGTCACCTGCGCGGCGCTGGCGCTCCTATTGTCCCTTGCCTGGCTCGCGATGACAGCTTCCGAGATGGCGGGTGTGCCGGTCTGGCCGGTCGATCGGGGCGCGGTCAGCGCGCTCCTCGCGGGAACCGCTATCGGGCTTGCCTGGAAGGCGCGGGTGGCGGCGCTGGTGGTCGCTGTTCTCGCAGGCTGGTTCGCGGGCGGGCGGGCGGCGTGGCTCTGGGTGGTCGCGCTCGCCTCGGGCGCGGCGCTGGTGACGCTTGCATGGACGGGTCACGGCGCGACGGGGGATGGTGCGGTCGGGTGGGTTCACCTCGCTGCTGACATTCTCCACCTCCTCGCGGCCGGGGTCTGGCTTGGTGCGCTGCTGGCCCTAGTCCTGCTCGTCACCCGCCCCGCATCCCGCGTCGATGCGGCGCATGTCGCGCTGTCGTATCGCGCGCTGCACGGGTTCGGCACGATCGGAACGATCGTGGTGGGCACGGTCATCGTCACCGGGCTCGTCAACGGCTGGCTGCTGGTCGGGGCGGGCAACGTCGCCAGCCTGGGCGCGTCGCCCTATGGGCGTCTCCTCCTCGCCAAGCTCGCCCTGTTCACCGCCATGCTCGGGCTCGCCGCGCTCAACCGCTTCCGGCTCACGCCCGCCCTGGGGCGGGCAATCGCCTCGGCCGATCATGCGGATGCGCTTGTGATGCTACGCGCGAGCCTTGCTCTCGAAACCGCGCTCGCGGTCGTAATTCTCGGGCTGGTCGCCTGGCTGGGAACGCTCGAACCGCCCGCGTCGATGTGAAGGTGTGCGGAAAACGGGCGTTTGTTGGACGATACGAGGAGTGCCGTTGCCAGCTTAACGGGTCGGGGGCAGAACCGGCCGATGCTCAAAGCTCTTTGCTCGGCCGTGATCGCTGTTAGCCTATGGGCCTCGCCATTGGAGGCGCGCACCGATCGCACGCTGCAAGCGATTTTGGCCGGATACGATCATGACGAACACCCGGACCTGAAGGGTGTCGTCGTTTTGCGCGATGGCAAGATCGTTGCCGAACGGTACTACAATGGCGATGCCGTCAACTCCCTTCATGACATACGATCGGCTGGTAAGAGCATCACGTCGCTCCTGTTCGGGATCGCGATGGATCGGGGCGCGATCAAGGATGTGAACGATCGAGTCGCCGCATACTGGCCGGAAGCAAACGGGAGCGCGATCGGGAGCGTCCCCCTCAATGACGTATTGACGATGCGGTCGGGACTGGCGGCCTACGATGATGATCCCGCCTCGCCCGGCAACGAAGACAAGATGGACGCAGCGCCCTATCCCGTGTCGTTCGTGCTGGCCGTGCCTTCCGCCGATCGGCCGGGGTCTGTCTATCGCTACAATTCGGTCACGGCCTACACGGCTGGCGTGATTATCGCGAAGGCGACGAACCAAAGGATGGCGGACTTCGCGCGGGCCGCCCTGTTCGCCCCTCTGGGCATTACCCGGTGGGAATGGACCTCGGACGCGGCCGGATACACGAAGGGGCAGGGCAATGTCTCGATTACGACGCGCGGGCTCGCGACGATTGGGGAGCTGGTCCGCAACGATGGTCGCCATCATGGACGCCAGATAGTCAGCGCGGCTTGGATTGATGCGGCGCTCGCGCCAAAAGTGAACATCTCGGGATCTGACCCCTATGCCGACGGGTACGGCTATTTTTGGTACTCGAAGGTCCAGTCGGTCGGGGGGCAACGGGTTCTGGTGTCGTTCGCCTCGGGCAATGGCGGCAACAAGATTTACATCGTCCCGAGCCGGCATCTCGTGGTCGCGGTCACGTCCAGCGCCTACGGTCATGGCTATGGTCAACGCCGCTCGGAAAACATCCTAAGAGCCGTTCTGTCGGTAGATAGCCGACCGAACGACGGCCGCTAGAAGCTATGTGCTGGGCGTTAGGAGGCCTGCCTTAGGGATCGATGGGCGGCGACTTCCTGCTTGATCCGGTCTTTGATGCAAGGGGCAAGGTGCCGAGCGCCTCGATCGGGATGCTCCGCCGCGCACTGGCCAGCGGCATCGCAGACCAGCTTGTCGATGAACGCCGACCCGCTCGGGTGGTTGATCCTGCATTGGGTGAGAACGCCATGCTTCGTGTCGTAGGAGAAGCGCACCCCTCTTAGCTGGCGCGCGATTACGACGATATCTCCCTGCGGCTCCGACGACGGCGAAGGGAGTGGCGGCTGTGGTGCCGCCTGGATGGCTGCAAGACTCAAGAAAATTAGGAACATTCGACCCCCTTACGTCCGATGACCGCGGCGTATGGGTCGCGACATAGAACGGGCACGGATATACGGTAAGGCTTCGAAGGAGCCCCGCCTCGATCAAAGCGAAACGCCCGCGCGAGCGATCGTCACGCGCCAGCGCCGGGACACCTCGCGTGACCCGGTCGAAGCGAAGCGGATAGAGCGCGGTCCCGGAAAGGACGCGCTACTATCCGCTATGAGCGGATTTTATTTGCAATCTGCTCGCGAATCGGCGATGCCCCTTCTCGTTGGAAGAAAGGGGATGCGTCGCACTCACTAAGGGCTTCGGCTCTTGCGGAAGGAGCAATCCTTCTAACTACTCGGCCGATCATGGCCATGCGGACCCTAGCTGCGCGGGCGAGCCCCGACGGCGCGGGCTCGCCCGTTGCAGACAGGGAGAGTCGCTCTTTCCCCAACTTCGCAAGCCACGCGGCACCGGGCGCATTCCGCGTCCGGGGTGAGCGAAGGATAAACCGATGGACTCATCGGACTTCAACGAAGAGCGGCGGCGGACGGAACCGAAGAACCGGGTAGGGTGGGCCAAGGCCCTGATCCGCCCGGGGACGCTGAAGGTGCTGATCGCGGTTGGGCAGCTTATCGCTGTGCTGCTGCGCCTGGTGCTTGAGGTGATCCACTCCTTCCGGGAGTAGGTCGCCCCCTGATCTGTGAACTCGTACAAGGAATCTAGATGATCGGTGAAGCTCTGCGGCTGATTCGAGTCTACCACGATCTGAAACAGAAACAGGTCGCGGAAAAGCTCGGACTGTCGACTTCCTACCTTTCCGATATCGAGCGGGGAGAGCGCGTCCCGACCCTCGAAACGATTGAACGCTACGCCCGTGAGTTCAACATGCCGGTAAGCTCGATTATGTTCTTCTCGGAAAATCTCGATAACCCGGGCAGCGCTGCCGAGCGAGCGCGCGGCTTTGTGGCGGGAAAGGTGATCGCGCTGATGCAGTTCCTCGAAGCGCGAGCGCAACCCGCCGATGCCGGGTAAGCGCCGTACACACCCGCTCGACCAGTCGCCGCTCTACAAGCTGGGGTCGCGCGGAAAATTGTGCCGCCTGCTCGGGATCACGGCTGGCGAGTTGCGAGCTGTGTCGAAAGGTGACGCGCTCTACCGCGAGTTCGACATCACCAAAAAGTCGGGTGGCCTCCGTCACGTCGAAAATCCTGACCGTCCGCTCAAGCTGGTCCAGGCGAGCATCGCTCGGCGCTTGGCCTCGATCGCGCCGCCCGATTATCTCTACTGCCCGGTGAAGGGGCGCTGCTACGTCTCGAACGCCGCGCGTCACGTCGGCAACCGCGTGGTCCGCTGCCTCGATATCAAGAGCTTTTTCCCGAACACACCCAGCCGACGGGTGTATTGGTTCTATAGGTCGGTCCTCCGATGCTCCTCCGATCTGGCTGGTCTACTGGCCAAGCTGAGCACCTATAAAGGGCACCTGCCGACCGGGAGCCCGCTGAGCCCTATCCTCGCGTACTTCGCCTATCATGACGTGTGGGCGCGCGTCGCGGCGCTGTGCGTGGCAAAGGGGCATACCTTGACCTTGTACGTCGATGATCTCACCATCTCTGGAGCTCGGGTCGGCGTCGCCGATCTCTGGCTGGTGAAGCGCGAGCTGCACCGCGCGGGGCTACATTACCATAAGGAAAAGCTGTTTCGGGACCGTCCGGCCGAAGTCACCGGGGTGATCGTCGGGCGCGGAGGCGTTGCGGCTCCAAACCGCCAGTGCCTCAAGCTGCATACCGCTCGTCGCGAAGTTCGCGAGCTGGAAGGCGATGCTCGCGTCAGTGGGTTGGGGCGTATTGGAGGGCTGAATGCCCAGCTCACCCAAATCAGCCGAAAAAATGCCAAACCGCCCCGCTCGGTCGAGTGCCTTTCTCCTTTCGTTCTACCCTCGGCTGACTCATAGAACCACCATGCCGATCGCGCGTAAGCGTCCGCCCGGCACCGTCACCTGAACGATGATCAACCTTCACGTTGGATCGCTTCGCGTTCGTGGTCGCTCCACCGGCGTCGCCGCTCAGTCCGCGTGATGATCTCCATCTTCACCGCCGCAACCTCCTTCCAGAGTCCGAAAGGAGACTCCGCACGGGTCGCGGATACGTTCCTGACCACGCGCGTGGTGCTCGCCAGCGCGCACCTCAAGGGGTTCGGTGAGAGGATGGTCGAAAACGTACGCTAAGGGGCAGCCCTTTGCGGCGCATAGATCGCGTTACGGGTTAGGTGACGCTAGTCGATCGCGATCGAGCTGGACCATCGACCCGTCACTCAAACCCTCGTTTGCGGAGCGTCCCGTTTCTCCATGTCCAACGGGCAATTTCGAGAAAACTCATTCGGGAACAGGTTTCGGGAAAGCCGGTCGACCGCGACACACGCGATCGGCCCACACTCCCCGGCTGTCTCCCTACACCTTCGTTTTCGGGACAGCCTACGACATCAACGCGCCACGCCGCAGCACCGCTTGCCGCACCGATCCGATCTAATTCGGTCGCGCTTGCGACGCATCCAGCACGCGGAGATGCTCGGTCGCGTTGCCGTTGCCGGGATTGAGGGACAGCGATCGCTTGTAATGTTCGATCGCGCCGGCACGGTCGCCCATCGCCTCCAGGGCTTCGGCCAGACTGTCATGGGCGTTCCAGCTTCCGGGATGGTTGGCCGCGTTCAGCCTGAAGATCGCGAGAGCCTGCTCCGGCTGCTCCTGCTCGCGTAGCTTGTATCCCCAGGCGTTCAGTTCGCCCTCGCTCGGCTTCGCCCGCATCGAACGAAGCACACGCGGCGCCTGTTGAAAACCGCGGCGCAGCAGTTCGGCACGGAATGCCTTTACGGCCGGCGGCAGGCCGAACCCATCGGCCTCGTGCATCCCCGGAACATAATAGGCGGCGACCTCGTCGATGAAATATTCCGGGTTGGCGCCCTGAAAGTTCGTCAACACCACGACGGACAGGTCATCCTTGGGATAGACGAAAAAGGCCGATCGCATTCCGCCGATCGGTCCGGCCGCCGGATGCTCCGTCCGCATCGTCACGGGCCAGCCCAGCCCCGATCCGTTCAGCAACTCGTTCGTCCCCGCGGTCGTGCCGTCGTTCAGCATGACCGGCGTCCACAAGGCGGCGACGCTTGCCTTGTCCTTTAGGAGCTTGCCGGATTGAAGCGCGACCAGCCATTTCGCCACATCGTCGGCGGTGGACAGGATGCCCGCCGCGGTCCTGAAATAGCCCGGGAAGGTCACGTAGGTCGCCATTAGCCGATTGCCCGGCCGCCATACGCCATCGGTGTTCGCGAGATAGGAATAGCTGCGGGCCGATCCCGGCACGACGTCCGACGAATCCCCGAACCGGGTGTGGGCCATCCCGGCCGGTTGGAACTGTTGTTTCTCGATAAATTTGGCGAATGGCGCGCCGCTAAGCTTGTCAATGATCCTGCCCAGCATGACGTAGCCGGTCTGATTGTAGCGATAGCGTTCTCCAGCTTTGAACTCGAGCGGCAGTGTCTTCACAATTGCCCATGCCGACGCTTCGGTCCCGTCGCCGATCAATTGCTCCTTGTCATCGATGATGTTCGGCAGTCCCGAGACATGAGCAAGAACCTGCCGGATCGTGATCGATCGCCAGGCCGGCGGCAGGTCGTCGAGATATTTCGCGACTGGATCGTCGATCCGCAGCTTGCCCGCCTCGAACAGCTGCATGATCGCAACACCCGTGAACGCCTTGGTGCAGGAATTGATCGAGAAGATGCTGGAGGTGGTGGCGGGCACGTCATGCTCCACATCGGCCGTCCCATAGGCCGCCGATGCCACGATCTGTCCGTGTCGCACGACTGCGACCTGAAGTGCCGGGATGCGCTCCTTCTGCATCTTCGTCTTGAGGAAAGCCGCCAGTCCGTCGCCGGGGGCTTGGGCATGGACAGGCGTTGCGAACAGGAGAAATGCCGCCAAAACCAGCTTGGTCATTCGATTACCCCCAAAGGACATCGCTCTCGCCTTCGTACATGTGTATTACTATAGCAATACGGTTTAGCTTGTTGGGGTTCGGCTGAGGCGAGAATCCGCTCTCACATCGGTCAGAAGGATGCGTTTCGAGAACGGTTCGGATTTCTCAGTTGACCATCCCATTCGGGACGGTCGCGGCGCTTAGCGTACGTTTTCGACCATCCTCTCACCGGATCCCCTCAACCACGATCCCGGCGACAACCGGCCGCGCAACCTCGCCGCGCTCTGCCAACGCTGCCACATCATCCATGACGCGCCCGAGCATCGTCGGCGTCGCTGGTTTAACGCCTTCCGGCTGCGCGCGATCGGCGACCTGTTCGCCTGAACCCGGGCTGAAGGCCAAGCAGCAGGGGTTGGTTGGTGGGACAAAAACGCGGCCGCCCTGCGGCCTCGATCTCTTACGCCAGATAACCAAAGGGCCGCCCCTTTCGGAACGGCCCTGGCCTCCAGCTCCCTTGCGGGAAACGGACACCCCGAAGGGGCCGCATGTCGACCGTTCACAACTATTCCGCTTCGGCGAATTGCAACCGATCTAGCTCCCGCCGGAATGTAGTCCGCAACGCATTAGCTTCGTCGAGCGGAAGGTGATCAGCCATTTGCGGAAACACCACCGCCTTTACGCGCGCCTTGCGGTCGGGCCATGGCATGTGGTCGGCCGCGCGCAGCTCGTCGAGCAGTGCGTGGAGACGCGAACGGACCAGCTCGGGCGTGACCGCCGGCACCTCGACCGCCGCCGCCCGCCCGGCGAACAACTCGCCCTGCGACAACGCGCCGCCCTCACTCCGCTTCGCCATCAGCTTCCTCGACCACCGCCGCCTCGGGCGCGGAAAGGTGTAGCTCTTCGCGCGTCAGCGTCAATTCCACCGCGCGCGCCAGCACGCCGTCTGCTTCGTCATTGAGTGCAATAAGCGCCTCCACCCGCCACACCAGGTCGAGCGCGCCGCGTAGCAACCGCACCCCCTCCGGGCCGTGCATCGCTTCGCCGTCGCGCGCTTTCAGCCATTTATAGACGAGTTGATACCCGCTGACCGCGAAGCGCCACGCGCGCTCGGACACGCCCATGATGCGAACCCCGCCGTCGCGGGTCAGCCATACCTCGCCACGCCCATTTGCATCGGTGCGGAATGCGCGGGCGGGCGTAAGCACCCCTAGGACGCGCCCGGTCGGGTCCCCGTGCAACCGGGCGGTGCGATATGCGGCATCGGGGTCGCGGCGGAAACCTTGTAGCTCACGCAGCCGCGCACCGATCGCGACCGCTTCGTTGAACAAGTCGCGAGATGCGGGGAGGGGCACGTGCGGGAAGTCATCTTCGAGGTCGTGCGCGAACAGCGTGGTGTAGGAGGTGGCGCTCAGCAGCGCGAGCACGGCGTCGTACAGCTGCGTCGCCTCCACCGCGCCGCCATAAGCGACTTCCAGTCCGGCGAGCACTGCCCCGCTGACGAAGCTGCCACCAGTGGCCGGATCGTTGAGCGGATAAATCCAGCCACCATAGCTGCCGCGAAAAGCGTGCTGGTCGGGCTTCGCACTGTACGACCAAACCGCCGGGCCAGAACCCGTACCATTCGGAAGTAGCATAAGACCGGTATTGGCCGGTCCCCATGCTGCCGCTAAATCAGCTCGCTGTCGATCGACGTAACCAGCCTTGTTGTAGAGGTGCCGCCGGTCGAGAGGGCGATAGCTAATCTGCTCGATGGCGTCTGCATCGAAAGCAATCTGAAGCGCACCAGCGGCCTTGTTTAGTTCTGAGTTACCAAACTGACTGGTCGCATCATTGACGTCAAGCGTAAGCCAGCGCTGTATCCTTAATGAGATTTGCTCTTCACTGAAGCCATACGCGAATTTGTCACGGTACGTCACCACTCCATTCGACCGGAACCGGAACAGTTCGTTCATCGATGGCCAGTCGCGTCCTGCAAAGCCTGGTGGCTTAAATCGCGCCATTCCCGTTCCGGGCACCTCGCGATAGGTAAGCGCGTCCGGCTCCGCCGCCGCCCGCGCTGCCAGCGCGAGCTTGTCGCGTCGACGGAATGCCCCTCGCGCCCACACGTCGGCGTAGCGCACCGTCGCCGGTTCCCTCCGCTCCCGACCCGACGCGGTGGCGATCAACACGCACACGCCAACCTCGATGTTGAACACGTTCTCGTCGACGTCGACCGTCGCGGGCAAGGCACCGCGATTGTTGCCGCGCAGGTCGATGATGCGGATCGTGTCGAACCGCTCGCGCAGCATCTGGCGTAGGCCGCCATAGCCCGCGCTGGTCAGAAAGGTGCGGTTGGTGATGTAGGCGAGCACGCCGCGCCCGCGCGCGCCCTCCGCCTCGAACAATCGCCACAGTGCCCAGCGGTAGAAAGCGATGCACAAATCGGGAAAGGCATTAAGCGACAGGCCGAGCCCCGCGTTGCGTACCGGCCGCTTCAGATCCTCCCATTGCTCGTTCATCGTGCGGCCCACCAGCCGCTCGATCTCGCCCCGTTTCAGCCGCTTGTACGGTGGGTTGCCGATGATCGCTAGAATGTCGCCATCGCGCTTTACCTCGTCGGCGTGGAGCCGCTCCGTCACCATCGGCGCGCCCATGAAGCCCAAATGGACGTTTACCCGTCGTTCGTCGGCAGGCGGCGCCAGCGTGTCGGTCAGATAGATCGGGATTGGTGGGACGCCTCCGCCGCGGCTCAACACCTCGCGCGCCATGCGGTAGTGCGCGACCGTGTACGGCCCCACCAGCAGCTCGAACCCGAACATCCGCGCGGCGAAAGCGGACAATGCCGGGCCGACCATCGCCGGGCCATATTCCGCCTCGGCGCGGCGCGCGGCGCGGTCAGCCGCGCCGATCATGAACGTGCCCGTTCCGCACGCCGGGTCGAGCAGCCGCACACCCTCGTCGAGCAGCCCGTCGGTGCCCAAAGCCCCCTGCAACTCGCGCTCCGTTTCGGCGACCATCAAGTCGACGATTTCGGGCGGGGTATAATAGACGCCGTACCGCGCGACCGCCGCCGGATCGAACACCCGCAGGAAGTCTTCGTACAGGTACAGCATCGGGTCGCGCCCGTCGCGCAGCGCCAGCGTTTGGGGCGCGATCGAGTTTACCGCATCTAGGGTAATCTCGAACCCGACGCCCAGCATCGCGCGCACCTCGTCAAGCGTGAGCGCGCGCAGCGTGCCGCGCAGCAGCGGGTAGGTCGCCTCCGGCAGGTGCTGATAGGCGTGCTGGTCCACGGCAACGGCACCCGCCGAATCCTTGGCCAGCAGCAGCCCGAACACCAGTGTCTGCGCGAACGCGCCCGCGAACAGCTGGTCCATGTCACGCACGTCGTACCCGCCCGCCTCCGCTCGCGCGAACAGCGTGTCGTTGAAGGTCGCGCGCACCTCCAACGTCACCGGATCGAGGCCCGCGCGGCTTTGCGCCAGCACGATCTCACGCACTAGCCGCGCAGCGTGCGCGAGCACGGCTGCGGCCTCGCGCGCGTCAGCGGGCGTGGGGGCTTGCGCCTGCGCGAGCGCGTCGAGAATGCGCGAGAGACCGACCGTGTCCTGGCGCTCAAGGATGCGCGCCACTTCCGCTTCGGGGGTCGCGGGATCGTAAGCGGCTGCGGGGAGGACGGGTGCCTCGTCAACCAGCGTTGCGCGGCTATACAGCTTGATGGTGACGACGTTGGTGAGTGCCCACAACGGCAACTCGCCGAACCGCTCGAACTGGGCGCGATCATGTCCCACCAGATCGCGCTGTTCGATCGACTTGCGCGGCTCTTTCAGCTCGATGAACGCGCGGGCGGGCGCATTAGGAAGCGCAAAGGCGAGGTCGGGACGCCCCAACCCGGGTCGGCGATATTCCGGCAAGACCCGCCAGCCCCGCTGGCTGAGCTCGTCAACACTTTCCTGAACGAACTGCTGAAAGCTGGGAGCGATAAGCAACTCCAACGCAGTGCCGTCACCCGCAACAGCTGGATTGGCAGCGCGATCGCGCCGCACCTTCTCAACAAACTCGGCCAGCTTTTCCTTGATCGCCATCCCGCTTTCCGCCCTAGGTCGCTCGGCGCTGTATCGTCGGCTCCCGTTGCCGCAAGCGCTCATCCGGCTCGCCGACTAGGCTGTAGATTTTCAGACCGATCGCGGGCAACAGCATCCGCTGCGGCGCGCCTGGGCCAACGGATCAGGCGCGCACCGGGTTCGGACAAAGGCCGAAGCCGGCGCGCCGACGTCCTCGGGCGTTGCTCCGCCACGCGCGAGCGATCGTGGCCCGGCAGGGACGAAATGCCGGCACGGCGGCTCGGTCGCAGCGAACGCGGAGGTAGCGCGCGGCCTGGGAATTATGATCGATCACGTAGACGATGCAACTTATTCCCCTTTCGTTCTAAATACGCTTGACCCATAAACGAGCGTACTGATCGCCCTCAAACACCGCTGATCGTATGCCCGATACTTTGCCCCTGACCGTCACCTCGCTCGACATCGCCGGGTGGGCCAATCGCCTCAGCGCTCGCGCATTGCTACCTGTCCTCGTCCGACGGCTGATCCATGAATCTCCTGTCGCGCTCACGGCTGTGGACTTCCCAGGCTATGACGAGGCGCAGCGGCATGGCTGGGACGGCTGGAGCGAAGCCGAGGCTGGTGCTCCATGGGTGCCCGTCGGCGCTGCCGGTTGGGAGCTGAGCGTCGCCGATGACAACCCGGGCAAGCCGAACCGTGACTGGGCCAGTCGTATTGCACTGTCCGTTGATGAGCGGGCAGCAACGACATTCATTTTCGTCACCGCTCGACGCTGGCCGGGCAAGCAGCGATGGGCCGAGCAGCGCCGTCGGGAGCGGCTATGGGCGGACGTGCGCACCTACGACGCCGAAGATCTGGCGCAATGGCTTGAGCAGTCTCCCGCGACCCGGTTGTGGTTCGCCAGCGAGTTGGGACGACCGGTTGATGGCCTGCGCCCGCTTGACCAGGCTTGGAATGATTGGTCGAATGCGTGCCGGCCCGCGCTGTCCGTCAAGCTGTTCGATGAAGCGGTTGCCCAGGCGGCGAATGACTTTGCGGGCTGGCGAAAGCAGTCAGCGCACCGGCCATTCGTGGTAACGGCGGACTCTGTCGGCGAGGCGGTCGCCTTTGTTGCGGCCGCGCTGGAGCCGATCTCGCGCGAGCGGTCGATCGTGGTTGAGGATGTGCATGCGCTACCCGCTATGCTCGCCGAGAAACCGACGGGTCTGATCGTCATCGCCGATCCGCAAGCCGAGGCGATCGCGGCGGTCGCGGTCAATCAGCACCAAATCGTGTTCGCGCGGACCCACACCACTGTGCCGGTAGAAGTCGACGTGGCGCTCGGGCCGACTAGCCGCGGGGCATTCGAAGCAGCGCTCGCCGAGATGGGCATTGCCGAGTACGACCGTGATCGAATCACGACGGAGGCTGGACGCTCGCCGACAATTCTGCGCCGACGCCTCGCGATCGCACCGGCGCTGCGCGTTCCTGAATGGGCGCGCGATCCGATCCTACAGCGCAAGCTGATGCCAATCCTGCTCGCGGGCGCCTGGCGGGCGGAGGATAAGGCGGACGAGACATGCGTCGTCGAGATCGCCGGCAAGCCGGTCGACGAGATCGAACGCGATGCGGCCGAACTCGCGGCGCTGCCCGACGCGCCGGTATGGGCAACCGCGGGCTTTCGAGGCGTGGTGTCGCGCAAGGACGCGCTGTTCGCCATCCATCACTCGCTGACCGAGCAAGACTTAGCGCGCTTTCTCAACGTGGCGGAACTGGTGCTCACGCTCGATGATCCCCGGCTCGATCTGCCTGAGGACAAGCGTTGGGCGGCAAGCATGTACGGCGTACACGCCGAGGTCAGCGGCGCGTTACGCGAGGCTGTAGGTGAACTTCTTGTACTGCTGGCGATCGAGGGCGATCGACTGCTCGGGGCACGTCTAGGTCCGATCGCCATACGCGTCGATCGCGTGGTGGCAGCGGTGTTGAAGGAGCCGACGCCTCGGCGGTGGCTTGCGCAGCACCATCTCCGCTGGCTGGCGGAGGCGTCACCGGATGCATTTCTGGACGCGGTCGAGGCCGATCTGCGCCGGGACGAACCGGCACTGCTCGCGCTCATGCACCCCGTCGCCTCCACCTTCGGCGGCTGTGACCGGACAGAGCTGCTATGGGCGCTCGAGCTGCTTGCCTGGGAGCCGCGTCGCTTCCCGCGCGTGTTCGCCATCCTCGCGCGGCTGAGCGAGATCCGGATCAACGACAACTGGATGAACAAGCCCGAAGCGTCGCTGGGCTCGCTCGTGCGATGTTGGTGGCCGCAAACTTCCGCCAGTATCGAGGAGCGGATCGCGGTGCTACGCCGCTTCGTCGAGACGCGTTCCCCGGTCGCCTGGCGGTTGTTGCTGGCTCAGTTTCCGCATTACGGCCATGCCTCACCCAACATGCGCCCGCGTTGGCGCGAGGTGAGGGCAGGAGCTGGTGATCAGCCTTCTGTTGATGAATTCCGCGAGGTCATGTTTGCCGCGCTCGATTTGTTAGTCGATTGGCCGGACTACTCGGTCGAGCAGATTGGCGACCTGTTGAGCTTGGTCGACGAGTTCCCAGACGACGCGGTTGCCAAGCTGCTGGGCCGGGCCGAAAGCTGGGGCGAGATCGCGAGCGATATTGATCGAGCGGCGCTTCGCGAGCGTTTGCGGCGCGATGTACGGTTGTGGCGACGGGAGGAAGACGGGGAGGTGCCGTCCTGGGAGGAGCGATTGCGTAGTTGGATGGAGGCATTGGCACCGTCCGACATCCTCGAGCGCAACCGCTGGCTGTTCGCAGCGCATTGGATTGCCGAGTCCAGCGACGACATCAATGACGAGGAGCGGTGGAGGAGCCATCCAGAGCGCCTTGAGGCGCTGAGGGCCGCGGCGCTTCGCGACGTGCTTGCGGCGCGGGGCAGCGAAGGCGTCATCTCCCTGATTTCTGGTGGAGAAGCCGCGGGCGTAATCGGGCAACTGCTCGCGCGCGTCGATAGCGCGCGCGTGGAGTTCTGGGTGCGGGAGTTGCTGCATCGCGAAGAGCTAGGCCCGAAGGCGGATGAGGCACTGCGGGGTTTAGTTATGACCTGCGCTGCTGACGAAAGACAGAATGTTCTGACCCGCCTGCTCGACGACTCGACTGTTTCCGACACTGACAGGCTTCGGGCGCTGTTGGCGGGACCGTTCGAAGGCGCAACCTGGCGGCTGCTTGCCGACCGCGAACCGCAGCTGGGCGATGCCTACTGGCAGCAAGTGTTCGCAAACGCTTACGGCCTCGGTCCGATCGATACTGCCTTCATGATCGATCGTCTGCTGGCGGCCGGTCGGCCCTTCACCGCTTTTCGGGCAATCAGCCTCGTGATCGGGACCATTGACCCGCTGTTGCTCGCGCGCGTTCTGCGCGCTCTTAAAGCGTCACAGGGCGACGACATCGGCGAGGCTTCCCCGCACAGCTGGCATTTTGGCGAGGCTGTGGCGCGGGTAGCGCGAGAAAAGGCGTTGCCTCAGTACGAGCTTGCCGGGCTAGAGTTCGCTTTCTTTCGGCTCCTTGAGCATGACCAGCATGGTACGCCTAACCTGGACCGGGTGCTTGCCGAGACCCCTGCTGATTTCATGCATCTCATTAAGCTCGTGTATAAGCGGGACGACGGCCAAATCGATCAGCCGGAGGAGCAGAAGGCCGCAGCGCAAATCGCCTTCTCCATTCTTCACCAGGGCAGGCGCATTCCGGGCACCGCTGACGAGGGCGGGATCGATGGCGACGCGCTGATCGGTTGGATCGACGCCGTGCGCGCCCTTTCGCGTGATGCGGCGCGGCAGGAAGCTACCGATCACGTCATTGGAACGCTCCTCGCCGCCTCACCAGTTGGAGCGGATGGATGCTGGCCGCACGAGGCAGTACGCCGGGCGCTGGATCATCTGGGGAACGACGACGTCGCGAGAGGTTTCATTGTCGGCAAGCGCAACGCCCGTGGCGTCGTGATGCGCGGTCCCGGGGGTAATCAGGAGCGCGCTCTTGCTGCTGAGTTTCGACATGGGGCGGATGCGATGCGGCTGTCATTTCCGTTCACCGCCCGCACCCTGGATCGGCTCGCCGATGACTATGAACGCGATGCGCGTCGCTGGGATGGCGAGGACCAAGTAGAAAGGCGGCTCGGACGGCGATAGTTCCCGGTCGCAGGCCGCTTGCCTTAAGCAGTCAATGGCAACTCAGATCAGCACCCGCTCGACCTCGTCGAGCTTCATATCGTCGTATCGTCGGTCGTAGAGCTGTGTGGTGCGCGTCGAGGCATGATTTGGCATCATCGCGGCCCGCTCCAAAGTACCTCCATTTCGGAGGTAAGCGGTAAATTCCGGTCGCGCGGAACGAGTGGTTGCCGATCACCGTCGCGATCTCGGCCGCGTGCGCGCGTCGACGCACCATCTGGAACGCATTGGCCTGGGGCAGGGGGGTGCCGCTCAGCCGCCTGGTCCCGCGCGCGATCGTGCGGAACAGCGGCCCCTTGCGATCCTCGCGCAACCCGCACCCGTCAATATAGACAGTCAGGTACTCCTCTAGGTTATGGTGGCAGGGCATCTCGTGCCGTTTGCCGCCTTTCTCGTGCAGCCGGACCCACAGGCGTCGGTTCTGCACGAACACGTCTTCGACCCGCATGGCGAGCGCCGCGCCGATCCGCGCGAAGCTGTAGACCATTAGCCCGATCAGCGCGCGATCGCGCAAGCCGACGGGCGTGGTGGTGTCGATGCTGTCGAGCAGTGCGCGCGCTTCGCGGGCGTCGAGCACCGGCGTCTTGCCGCGGCGCACGCTGTGCGCGGGTCCGCGCACCGAGGCTGCCGGGTTCACCGGCACCACCTGGCCGATCACCAGCCAATCGAACAGGTGCCGCACGCCCGCGAGCCGCTGCTTGGCCGTGGGCACCGACACCTCGCGGCCGAGCTCCTCGATCCAGGCCGCGACATGGAGCGGGGCCACCTGCTCGAGCGCGGTCACACCACGAACCGAGCACCAACCCAAAAACTCACCCGTGGCGCGCGCATAGGCGCGCCGGGTGTGCGCGCGCACGATGGCGCTGTCGATCATTAGATACTCGTTGTCGCGGTCGCGACTGAGTTCGTTGAACACGCGCTCCCATACGCCCGCCCTGGACCAGCGGGTGAACCGCTTGTGCACGCTCTTAAACCGCCCATAGCGCTCCGGCAGGTCAGACCACCGCGCGCCCGAACGCAAAACCCACAGCACCGCGTTGACGAACAGCCGGTTGTCAGCCGCCGTCCGACCCGGGTCACCCGCCTTGCCCGGCAGCATCGGCGCAACCCGCGACCATTGCAGATCTTTAATCTCGTACCGCTTCACGCCCATCACAGCAGCTCCGCTCCAATAGCGGTACCCCTGAATCAATGCTCAGCGTGAATGTCGATACAACCTAGTGCCGTGATCGGCAGGAAGGAAGTGTCGCCCATCACGGGACCATCGCCGCGAGCTTGGCGCGAGCAGCTTCCGCGAGAAAACCCGATCGGTTCTTAGCCGCCCGATCGATGCGCGCGAGCAAGCCTTCCTCGATCGATACCTGGACCCGCACCGCCCGGCCCGGCCGCTCGCCGCGCACAAGTACGCGCGCCACTTCGTTGACTTCCAGGTCGCGCTCGATCGCGTCAAAAAGGCTGGGCTCGGGAATATTGTCGCCATGCTCGGCCGACACTGCAAGATGCCCGCTCAAGGCTTCCTCCGCTCCTAGCGCGGCTTCGTGGAGAGTGTCGCCAGCCGAAGTGCAGCCGGGAAGGTCGGGAAAGAATACGCTGTAGCCGTCGCCGGCGCGCTCGATGATTGCAGGATAATGTACCGTCGCCATGACGCAGGATCCTTCGCTGAAAGGAGTGTCAGGGCGGGGAACGGCTACCGTAGCCGGACCCCGCTTTGCTGTTCGATGCTCTTGATTGTGCCGATCGCCATTTCTTTTTTAGGATGCGGAACCGTGACGGTGCCGGGCCTGGTCGGGTGGCGCAGCTGCTTGTGGCTCCCGGACTGGCGAACAATCGTCCACCCGTCCTTCTGCAATCTCTCGAGGATGTCGCCGCTACGCATTCACCGCCTCCCGGTGTGTAATACCTACACAAACTGAGCAGAGCAGGCAACTGGTATTTACACCATCGCTACACAATCGCGAAGCGGGCGCTTGGCAACGGGGTAGGACATGACAAGCGTGCGGAGCCGGAACGCGCGGAACCGCTCAGGACGAGGAGTTCGTGCAGCGGTCGGCATCGCCGCGGCGACCCCTCGCTAGGAGGCTAGAGGCTGAGCGGCTTGCCCCCGCCCTTAATAAACTGGCGTAGCGCGCCGCTCGATCCGTAGGCGATCGTGCTGTCGGCAGTACGCGCATAAGCCTTGCGGGGTTCGTGTTGCCCAATCCCGTCGACGTAGAACGACAGGTCGGCGACCTCGCGCCGCTCCAGTCGCACGGGCAGGGCGGGGCCCTGAGCGACGCGATCGGCGAGGATCGGAAGGCGTTTGGGCAGTGAGCTGCGCGCGCGACCGATCGTGAACCCGATTTCGGTCAAGGTGACAGCGAAGTGGCTAAGGTTGGTGACTTGGATAGCGAAGCCGGAAAAGCCCGGCCCGATGCTCCATTGCGGAACGACGCGGAGCCGGACGCGCCGGTCCGCGATGCTATTCCAGGTGTTGATAATACCGAGGCCCGCGCCCAACACAGCGATACCGAGCGTGAAGGCAGGTGCTATGTCCATAGCGGCGCGACGGTCCGTGCTACTTCTTCTTGCGCTTGGGCGTGCTCTTCTTGGCCTGAGCGAGGTCGGAACCCGCGACGGACTTCTCAGCGGCGGTAGCCTTGGGATTCTTGAGCAACTTCGACGCCTTTGACGCATCGCTCTTGCTAGTGGTCACGTTCTATCTCCTGAGTCGGCAGGGCAGGATCGGGCACGCGAGCAGCTAAGTCCACCAGTGCTGTGATTAGCGAAGATGTGCGACATCGGCCAGATCCGTCCATAAAGCGGACCTGGAACGTCACTCCTGTTCGGAATCGTGTCAAGCTACGTTGCGGGCGCTCGGGGCGAACCTGTCCGGAACCCTTCGGTTCCGGACAGGGCAGGAAATCGTTTTCGCCCCCTAGTTCCGACCGTCGTCAGACCGCAGAAATCTTAGCAGGCCGGGAGGGGGCGGAACCACATGATTCTGGCCGCACTGCAGCGGGGCAACTTTTAGGAACCGAATGAGCGACGCCATCCACGCGCCGCTACTTTGCAAGGGCCAGCTCGGCAGCGAGACGGTAACCGCGACCGTGCTGAAGCCGCGCGGATTGAGCGGGGCCAAGGCCGGATGCGCCACCAGCTACACGCCCGGCGGTATCGTCACGTTCCGCCAGCAGGCCAGGAGTAGGCCCCAACCCGGCATCGGCTACTGCGTGGAGACGGTCGACGCCGAGGCGGGCACCGTGCGGCTCGTGCCGCCAAGGGCAGGGCGCACGACTGGCAACGCGCTCGTTGGGGGCTGGCCACGCCGTACGTTCTTTGCGGCATGGCCAGCCCCGCTGGCACTAGGCGGTGTGGACAAATTGGTTGACCGCTAAGCCCTGGGTTGATTCAACACAGCCTTTTGGAGGCGGGTTTGAGCCGGGGCGATTTGTCGGAGGTGGAATGGCGAGTGTTGCGCCAGCTCTTGCCGCTGGAGCCGGGCAGGCGTGGGCCGGGTCGACCGCCGGCGAGCAACCGGGAGGTGGTCAACGGTATTCTGTGGCGCTTGCGGACGGGTGCGCCCTGGCGCGACCTGCCCGAACGGTATGGCAACTGGAACTCGGTCTATCGTCGCTTCCGGCGCTGGAGCGCGTCGGGGGTGTGGGAAGCCGTGTCCACCAGTCTGGCGGACGCGATGGGAGACGCCGCTCACCACAGCATCGACAGCACCACGGTGCGCGCTCATGTCTCGGCGGCAGGCGCAAAAAGGGGGGGGGCGACGGACAGGCACTTGGCCGCTCGCGGGGCGGGTGGACCAGTAAGCTTCACTGCGTCGCCGATGCCAGGGGACGACCGCTCGCGTTCCACCTGACAGGCGGCGAGGCGGCCGACAGCCGCTCCTACTCGATGCTGATGGGGTTGCCCGGGCACCGGCCCAAGGCGCTCCTCGCCGACAAGGGATACGACGCCGACGCGATCCGGGCCGATCTGGCGACGCGCCGCGTGAAGGCCGTCATACTGGGCCGGTCCAACCGCACAATCCCGGTCCAGTACGACCGCAATCTGTACAAAGAACGCGACCGGATCGAGCGCATGATCGGTCACCTCAAGATCAACCGCGCGCTCGCGACCCGTTACGACAAACAAGCCGAAAGCTTCCTCAGCATGGCCCAGATCGCCGCCATCCGGCTCTGGCTCAAATATGTCCACACCGCTTAATATTATCGCAAGTTGCTTGTTCTGATCGTCCAGTCTACAATTCGCATACCGATAAACCGCAAGACTATGCCGAATACTACTATAACTAAGCCATATTTGTAATCGGATTTACCGTAACCCCATTCAAGACCGAACAACCGATCTAACAACGCGGCTAAAGTAATGCCAAGGCAAATAAGTATTATTAAAGCGGAGACACTAGCGTAGAGCTTTCTCATACCTATCATCTCTTTATCTACACCCGAGTTGGGGAGTGGCAAGTGTGATCGTTTTACCAGCTGCTCCCGCCAGATAGCCACCCATTCCAGCCTCTGGACCACCGCTGACTGCTGCGCCGCCCCCGCGAACATCGATCGCCGCCTCTCCACCTCCTGGAGCAGCTAGGCCTCCTTGCCCACCAATGGCGGTACTCGAGCCAGAACTAAGAGGCGAACTACTTACTCCCAGCACGGGTGAGAGACCGGCACCTTCAAAGAAGCCGAGCCCTGCTAAACCCAAACCCGTCGCACGAACGTAGAACTGCTCTCCAGCCAAAGGTTGCCCCAAGACTACTGACTTAAGCACAGAAGAGATAGGTACCGATATCCCGGCTTCCACGGAACCACTTAGTCCATAAGTTGCCAAGAATCCTGTCGCCGAAAACTGGCCACCGAGCGTCAGACTAGGTCCTTTAGAACAGTTATTTTGTGACCGACGTGCATTTGCGGTTACAACGATTTCTGGTGGAGCTATGCCACCACCACCACCACCACCACCACCACCACCACCACCACCTGTGCCACTGCCGCCACCCCCGCCGCCCGACGGGGATGGGATCGCACCGCCGCAGATATTGACGCCGGGAACGATGTTGCCCTGTGAGTCAGTGTAGCCCTCGTACACCTCAGCTGTAGTGAGGCCTTCGTCGTAACAGTGGTCTAATCCGCTCGGATCGCTCCAGTTCACCGGATCGTTGCCCGCGTACGGGTACCAGTTCAGCCCGTCGCCATAGCCGATCGGGTCGGTCTGCATGAACCGGCCGAGGCTGGGCGCGTACATGCGAGCCTTGTAGTACCAGAGCCCGAGTTCGGGAAGCCAGGTCTGGCCCGTGTACCCGAACCGGCCCTGGTTGCCCGACGCGGGGGCACCGTACTCGTCATAGCTGTTGGTCGCCAGCGTTGACCCGTCCGCGCGGTTGACCCGGATCACCGAGCCGCGTTCGTCCGCCTGGAGGAACCGCTTGTCGCTCGTGCCCGCGCCCTCGTACCACACCACGGGCTCGTCCGGGTTGGGCCCGTACACATAGCGGCGACGGATGTTGCCGCTCCCGTCGAGCTCGGTGATCAGCCGCGTGCCGTCATAGTCGAACCGGCTCTGGGTGGCGTTGCTCCAGTTCAGGCGACCGATGCCGTCGTAGTATAGCCAGTTCCCGGCGTTAAATCCGCCGTTGAACTCGCCCAGCCGGTTGGACGAGTCGTAGCCGTAGCTGTTGCCGCCGATGCTCGTCAGGTTGCCGTGCGGATCATAGCCGAGCCCCGCCCCCGAGATGCTGGTGTACTGGTTCAGCCCGTTGACGCTGTAGCCCTTGCTGGCGTTGGCGGCACCCGTCCAGGTATAGGCGTCGTTGCTGTTCTGGCGCTGCCCGATCTGGCCCGCGGGGTTGTACGCGCCGAACGTCACGCTCGTGCCGCTCGTGCCCGCCAGCGTCAGCCCGGCGAGCCTGCTCGCGGCATCATAGCCGTACTGGCTGCACATGCCCGCGCCCGCGCCGCCCGGGCACAGGGTCGTGCGCCGACCGTTGTTATCGTAGCCAAGCGAGAACAGCTGCGCGCCGGTGTTGTCGGATGCGGCAGTCATCTTCCCGGCGTTGTCGTAGGCGTAGGTGACGTAGAACCCGTCGGGCCAAGTCAGCCTCGTGCGCCGACCGGCAAGGTCGTACCCGAACGTCTTTGCGCCCCCGAACTGCGACGTCTCGGTCACCTTGCGACCGAGCGCGTCATAGCCGAAATTCGTCCAGTTGTTGTTCTGGTCGCCGCTGGCCGTGAGTTCGCCGAAATTGTCGTAGCCGTAGCTGGTGTTCTGGTCGCTGGCACCGATATGCGGCACGGTGATGCCGGTCGGGCGGTTCAGGGCATCATAGGCGATATCCTGGTGGTTGTTCGTGCCGCGCAGCCACCTGCGGGTGAGGTTGCCGACCGCGTCATACTCGGTCTGCTGATAGTCGCTGCTCGAGCTGCCGCCCCCGCTCGGGTTCGGGTAATGCGTCTGGTACAGCCGGTCGAACCCGTCGAACACGTAAGTGGTGACGTTGCCGTTCGCGTCGGTGGCGGTCTGGGTCTGCCCGTTCGGTGTGTAGGTGACGCTCGCGTCGGCCGCCTGGTTGGACGTGCCATAGGCCGAGGTCGTCGCCTGGGTCCGCCCAAGTTGGTCCATCTGCACCCGCGTGATCCGGTCGGGGCCGCTGCTGCCCTGCGTGCCGAGCGTGCAGGCGTCCCCCGGCAGCGAGCTCCAAGCTGCCGGGTTCATCCGCACCGCCGCGCACATGATCCGGTTGGCGGGATCATAGCTGTACTGGGTCAGCGCATAGGTGCTCCCGCCCGCGGTGATCGTGTCGGTCGCCTTGCGATCCGCACCGTCATAGGTCGTGTTCGCTTCCTGAACCGAGACGAACCCGCTGCCGTCCGCATTGGCCGAGCCCGCAGCGACGCTCGCGACCAGCCCGTGCGGCGTATAGGCGTAGGTCGCGGCCTGGCTTTTCGCCGGTCCCGACCCGTCGGGATCGGGCGCGACCGTCTCGGTCAGCTGACGCGCGGCGTCGTAGAAGTTGCGGGTGACATTGCCGAGCGGATCGGTCGAGGCGATCAGGTTCCCGGCCGCGTCGTAGCTCGCCTGCGTGGTCGCGGTGAGCGACCCGTCGCCCGCCCCCGCGCTGGTCGACACGGGAAGCAGGTTGTTCGCCGACACCGACCCGTAGCTGGTGCTGGTCACCACCTCGTCCGACGTGTTGAAGCATTGGTCGGCGGGGTTGTCGGGATTTTTCCAGACCTTGGTTTTGCACGCCGACGTGGTGGTCTGGCGATAAACTTTGCCTCCAAAATAGTCGGTCAGCGGGGTGTAGCCGTAGCGCACCTGCGGGCGCACCGCGCCCGAACTCGGCGCGGGCGCGGTCACCGTCAGCACGCCGCCATGCGTCGGGTCATAGGTATAGTTGGTGGTGTTGCCGTTCGCGTCGGTCGTGCTGGTCGGCTCGTTGCAGGTCAGCGCATTATCGCAGGTTGCCGGATAAGCGGCGCTGGTCACGATATCCGCGGCCGGCGCACTCGATTTCGCGACCTGGCGCACCTCCTTCACGTTGCCGCGATCGTCATAGACGTAGGCGACATAGCCGCCATTCTGATCGCCCTCGGGACCGGTTACCCGCTTCACGCGACCGCTCGCGTCGTATTGCCACCCGGTCGAGTGGTGAAGCGCGTCAATCATGCCCGTCATGCGCTGCGAGGCGATGTCGAACATATAAACCGTTTGCTGCGAGGCGGGATCGGTGACGGTCACCGTGCGTGCGCCGCTCGCGTCGGATGACGCATAGTTCCAGGTTCCGGCTGGGGTCACGACGCTGCTCACCCGACCATTGTTATAGCCAACCGTCACGTCCTCGGACGCACTGCCCGGTCGCGTGATACCGGCGACCTGTGCCCCGCTCGGACCCATGCGGTAGGCGGTCGTCCGTCCCGCCTGATCGGTGATCGACATGGTGCCGTTACCGGGCGAGTTGCTGGTGGTCACCGTCGCCCCGGGGTTGGCGACGTTGGTTTCGGTGATGCCAGTCGAGGTCGACCACGTCCCGAAATCCGGACCGTTGTCCGGGTCGTTGGGATCGAAGCTGTCGATCGGGTTATAGCTGAAGTTCAGGCGGTAGCCGTAGCTGCTCGTGATCGTGCTCAGCCGGTAGGCGTAGCCGTGCCCCGTGCAGATATTTCCGCTCGCGCCGGCCTTGGACCGCGAGCAATAGTACAGGCTGTCATAGGCATAGACGAGCTTGGTTCCGGACGGCTGCACGATGTCGGTCGCCCGGCCCCCGTTCGCATAGAACGGCGCATCGGTGCTGTACGTTTTGCTGAAATGCACCACGGTGCCGTCGGCGCGCGTGTAGGTGAACACGCTGCCGCTCAGGGACAGCGTGGCCCCGTTGCCCTGGGTGGGCGTGTAGGTGCTCCCCGAAACCGTAAAGCTGTCGGTCGTTCCGCCCAAGGCGACCGTAACCGTGCTCCCGCTCTGATTCAGCGCGGCCGTGACGTTGTCGGTCCACCCCGAGCCACGATTGAGCAGGTGATAGCTCAGCCCTTGATCGCCTTGGCCCATGCTCATACCGGGCGCGTCGACGTTCATGGTGCCGGCGAACAGGTCGACCCCGTTCGCGTCGATCGATTGACGTACCGGCGCAGGCGCGGCGAGCTGCGCGACCGCGGGCGCGGCCAGCCCCGAGCACAATATGGTGGTCATGGAGAGAAGCGCACGGCGCGCGAAGCGGCACCGCCGCTCGACGGAGGTCGAGAGCGTCATGGGATTGTCCTTCAGGGGATGGATGTTGGGAGGGGCTGGCCGCGTCAGCGGTGCGCAGCGGACCTCAGCTGGAGTTCACGGGGACAACCGCGATCGCGTCGACCCCGCTGCCGATGTCTCCGCTCGACGTGGTTCCGGCGAACGTCGCCTGCATCGAGGCCGCGCTCGCGGTGAATGTCGCGGTCTGGAATGACTGGAACTGGGTCGAGCCGGGGGTGAACGTGCCCAGCGACTGCCCGCCGACCGTCACCGTGATCGGGTTGGTACCGTGGCCGGGTCGTTCCGCCGCCTTGAACACGAGCTTATAGCTCGCGCCGATGGTGAAGTTGGAGAGCGAAAGGGTGAACTGTCCGGTTGCGCCGTTCACCCCTTGCAGGAACGCGACCTGCTTACCGTCCGGGGCAGATGCAAAGCCCCAATCGCTGCCGTTGGCCGCGATGCCGGCCTGTCCGGAGAACGTGACCCCCGGAGCGGAGGGCGTGTAGGCGTACCCGCTTCCCTGGTCGGGAGCTTCGAACGACGTGTTGGTCTCGATCGGCAGCGGCACCACCGCGACCGAGTCGATCCCGGTCGAGAGGTCGGTGGAGGCTGTCAGCCCGGTGAACGTGATCGATCCCGTCGAGCCGGTAGCCTGAAAGCTGGAGGAGGCGAACACGTCGAAGCTGGTCGAGCCGGGCGAGAACGTGCCAAGGGTCGCGCCGCCAAATTGCACGGTGATGGGGTTCACCGGGAAGTTCGGGCGCTGGGCGGCCTTGAACACCACCGCATAGTTCTGGCCGGACTGCATTCCGCTGACCGCTAGCCTGATCTGGCCTGCGGAGCTGCCAGCGGCCTGCACGAACGCGACCTGCTTGCCGTCGGGTGCGGAGGCGAAGCTCCAGGCGCTGCCATTGGCCGCAACGCCGGTGTTGCCGGCGAAGGTCGCGCCGCTGGCGGTCGGGTTGTACGTGTACCCGCTGCCCGCGTCGGGGCTCTCGAACCCCGCATCCGAAACCGTGGCGGCGCTCGCGCCGGTACTTGTCGCTCCGCTCACGGTCATGTTGGTCCGGTTGTCGGCCGCGTCGAACGTGTAGGTCGAGGTCTCGCCGCTTTCTGGGCCGCCAGAATGCGCAACATTGGTGAGCCGCCCCTTGGCGTCGTAGGTGTAGCTGACCGTTTCGGTCGCGCCGACCATGACGGGCATGAGCGCCAGCATCGTCCCGGCTAATAGTCTGGCCCGCATGGGCGCATCTCCCGTGCCCGGCGGGAACGGGAGCGAGGGGTGGCGCTCCCTTCATTCCCGCCGGACAGGAGCTTGTTTGGCGTAAGTTATCCTACATGTGTCCTACAAAGCGCGCCGTCCGCGCGATTTATCCTACAGTGTTAGCGCAGCTCGCGCGCGAACCACACCACTCGCGCCAGCACGTCGACGCTGCCCGGCGAGCAATCGCGCCATGTCGGGTAGGCGGGGTTGTCGCTGATGATCGCCAGCGCGCCCGCGCTCGGGGTCAGCGCGATCCGCTTGACCATCAGCTGATCGTCGCGGCGAAGCACGTAGATGCCGTCGCGGACGGATTGCGCCGCATCGGCCGGGTCGACAAGCACCTCGTCGCCGTCCATCAAGGTCGGGGCCATCGAGTCGCCGCTGACCGTGATGATCGACAGCTCGCTCGGCTTGCCGCGGCATATTTTGCGCAGCCAGGCACGATCGAACCAACGCGCGCCGATTGTTTCCTCGCCATCGACCAGCCTTCCCTGACCCGCCGACGCCTGCACCGCCAGCCGGGGCACCCGCACCGCGCCCGCGCGCTCGGGGCTGGCGGAAGGCGGACCGCCAAGCAGCTCCTCGTCAATGCCGAGGTAGCGCGCGAGCAACTCGCGGTCCTTGGCGTCAAGCCGCTTGGGCGAACCCCGCTCGACGAACTGCTGGAGGTAGGACCGGCTCCGCCCGATGAACACCGACAACCCGGATAAGGGTTCGCGGCGCTCCTGGGCGGTGCGCTTCAGCACCTCACGCGGGTCGGAGCCGCTCATCGCGTGTAGGACAAAACTGACATGAACGTAGGATAGAAGCGTAAGCGGGCGTGGACAAGTAGGAAATCGGGTGAGAACACAAAGGGAACGAAGAATCGGAGCGTTCCCATGTTGCTGCATCGCGTCGAACTGCACCTGCGCCAGTATCGGATAGCCCCCGCCCGGTTCGGGCGCGAGGCGGTCGGCGATCCTGCTTTCGTGTTCGACCTGCGGGACGGACGCCGCCCGCGTGGGCCGACGGTCGCCAGGGTCGACGCCTATATTTCCCGAGCCGAGCAGGGCGCGCGCCCGTGCTGATCGCCTCCGACGCTGGTCATAGCCTCGCGGCGCGCATGGTGCGCGACCTTGGCTCGCGGTTGCCCGCGACGTTCAACGGCGATCTTCAGCTCTACGGGCTCAACCTGTTCCTGATGAGCGCGTTCACGCTGCTGGGCGCGCTGATGGTGTCGCGGATGGCGCGCGCGATCTGGCGCAACCGGGGCGTGGACCACGCCCGCGCCCCGGTCACCATCTGGCGGCTCGCCTGGGCGTGCGCAGGGAGCGCCGCGGTCCTGCGCTGCGGCACCGAGGCGATGACGCTGTGGGCCTGGAACCCGCATGACGTGGTGACGACCGCGCGGGTGCTGATGGCCAAGCGCTGGGTGGACCCCGCCAGCCTCGTGTTCGCCGCCGGTTGGATGCTGCTGGTCACCTTGTCCGACACGGGCATGACCGAGCAGCTCAGAAAGCAGCCGTTCCCGATCCCGATGCTCGCGAGCCTGCCGTCGTTGAAGCGCCCGCTCGCCATCATCCTCCTCAGCCTCGTCGCCGCGGTCGGCGTCGCGGCGACACGGTGAGCGCGATGAGCAAGACCGCTATCCTCACCGGTGCCACGGGCCCGGTGCTCTGGAACCTGCTCGGCTACCAGTTCGAGGCCGCGTCGATGATCGCGGGGCTGTGCGCGTGTCTCATGGTCCGCATCTGGGTGTCGCTCAACGACCGCTCGCCCAAGGCATGGGCCTGGGGGGTCGACCTCACGGTCACGGTCATTGCCATGCTGTTCACCGCCGGGTGGATCGCGCTGCAGCGGCCCGCGCCGTTCTATGCGCTGCTGTCGGGCACCGGGTTTGGGGCATTGGGCGCGGGCATCATTGCGGTCGCGCTCGCCTGGGTGAAGCGCATCGAGCCGATCGCGGGCGTGGATTTGCCCGGGCCAGCTCCGACCACCCCCGCCGACGCGTCCGCGCCGCGCCTGCTCACCGATGCGCGGGAGAACGGGCATGGCTGACAGCCGCAGCCTAGACGACCTCCAACCGACCGTGCGCGCCATGGCCGAGCAGCTGCTCGCGCGCTCGGCCGCGGTCGGCATCCCGCTCGACGTGACGTTCACGATGCGCGACTTCGCCACGCAGGACGCGCTCTACGCGCGGGGGCGGACCTGCCCTGGCTGCATCGTCACCGATGCGCGCGCGGGCTACAGCTTCCATAACTATGGGCTCGCGATCGACGTGGTGCCGACCGAGCTGCTCGCGTTGCCAGACTGGGGCGACACGCCCGACCACCAAGCGCGCACCGACGCGCTCTGGGCCAGGGTCGGCGCGATCGGGAAAGCGATCGGGTTCCGCTGGGGCGGCGAGTTCCGCTCAATCCGCGACCGGCCCCACTTCGAATGGTCGGGCACGCTCACGCTCGCCGATCTGCGCGCGGGCAAGCGACCGCTCCCGCCCGCTGTGGTCGACACCGGTCCCAACACTCACACCCTCACCGACAAAGGAGAACAGGCATGAAGATCAACATCGGCAAGCTCGCGAGCATCCTCGCGCAGGTTCTGGTCGCCGCGCCCCAGGTAGTCGCCGCGGTAAAACCCGTGGTCGACGCGGCTAAGAAGGAACCCGCGAAGCCGGCCGGATGAAATTAAGCCCGCATGTCCCTGGCGGAAAGGCCCCGCCCCAGGCCGGGTAGCCGCGCGAGAGAGGTTCAGCCTAGGTCGCCATACCCCTTCCTCGCCCATCAGGTCAGTGCTTGGCACCTCGTCCGGTCGTGCTAGTCTCCCACCATGCAGGCGTTCTTTTCTTCTCGTGGCAGAGTGCGACGACCGCGGCTTCTCGCCTGTTTCGCCGTTACCGCCTCGATCGTCTGGCTTTGCCTCCAGCTGCCGTACGACCAGCTAGGGGTGGCGCTTGCCATTGGAGCCATCATCGCGCTGGCGCTGGCGAAGGCGACCGCGGAAAGTGGACGCCGTTTGCACGATCTGGGTATCAGCGCCCGCATTGGCGCATGGACGGCACTGGGGTTTGGTCTCGTCGCGCTGTTCTCATTCTATTTCTCGCTCGAGGATGACCGGGCCATGCTCCCCGTCACAGGGCTGATCGGTGTCGCTCTTCTCCTGCTCGTTTTCTGGCCGGGGAACGCCGGACCCAATCGTTTCGGCGAACCGCCGAGCACTGGCCTGCTGCCCGCGGCGACACCTCCGGGGCGAGCAGCATGGTTGACGCCGGTACTGCTCCTACTCGTCATCGAGGGAGGTATATTTTCTCTCGCATGGCTCAACGGCGCGCTCCGCCGCGCGCACGAGAAGCAGTACGAGTTATCCCGCCACCCGCAGCCGGTCGGGCAGGACAACATTTTCGCGTCGCCGCCGGAGAATGCTCAGTGAACCGTCCGAACCCCGCGCGCCTGCCCGCGGCCCGGCAGATCCTGGACGGGTTCCGCAAGGGACAGTGGCCGCCATCGAGGACCGCCCCGGCAGCGATCGCCGCCCATCGCGCTGGCGGAACGAAGCCAGCGAGTGTCGACCAGCGCAGCCCGGCGGGCTGGCCGGTGACGCGCGATGCCCTCGCCGGGCAGATCGAGCGGCGGCTGGACGGGGTCGACCTGCCGAACCAGGCGACGACGTCCTACTGCGGCGTGGCCGCGTTCCTCTATTGCGTGCTTCAGGACCGGCCGGACCTGTACGTCGCTTACGCCGCGTCGCTGTGGACCGGCGATCACTTCACGTTCCGCTCGCAGCGGGGCGGGATTGATGTCCGACCGACGCACGGCACGATCGCCGCGCTCGGGACCATCCAGAAGACCGCGCGGCGCGACCCGCGCATCTCCGATCTCGACTGGATGACCATGGCGGGCCTGAGCAGCGCCACGCACGGCCATAACTGGAATGCCAGCGCCGATGACGGCTGGCTGTCGCAGCTCAAGTCGGTCACCTGGCCCAGCATGGTGCTGCGCTGGTTCGCCTCGGTCGGAGCCGCGCCCGCCATGGACACGGTCGGTTCGGGCGTGTTCGGCAAGACGATGGACGACGACCTCGACGATCTGCTCGCGCTGCTGTCGCTCTGGAGCACGCACTGGCTTGTGTTCGAGATCGACGCCAGCCTGCTGGAAGGTGGCAGCCCCGGCGCGCTGAACCGCCATTGGGTTGTGGTCGACCCGTACCACGGTCCTCATATCCGGCTCGATGGTGGTCGCGGCGCGGTCGTCCAACCCGGCCAGCTGCGCGCGACGTTACAGCGTCAGCCGTTTGGACCCGGGCCGCCGCCGACCAACGCCTATGAAGCGGCGGGTTACCTGAAATCGCGCAACGCCGATCTCGCGCAGGCAAAGACTGATCTTGCGTTCGTGAGCTGGGGTGACCAGCCATATCGGACGCCGCTCATGACGCTCGGCCTCGTCATGGACAGGTTCTACGGCGGCTACGCGTTCCCGCACTTCCGTAAGTGACGACGAAACAAGCGATCACCCGACCTAGCGCGAGGATTGCACGGCCACTCACCCTTCACCGCCCCATATCCATCTCGCGGGTGCGCATCCGGCTGACCACCGAGTAATCCACCTTCAACTGCCGCTCAGGGATGCTGCGCTCAAGCGCGCGTTCCAGCGAGGGGTCAGCGTCCTTGCGCTCGACCAGCCGTGTGAGCTTGCGGCCCGTGCGCCTGATCACCTCATAGCTGCCCGACCCGGCCGCGCGCTCGGCAAGCGTCGCCCGCCAGTCGGCGACGAACCGGTCGCCATGCTCGGGTCCGGCGCTCGCGCGGACGCGACCCTCGTCGACCCAGGCTTTCCACAGCGGGTCCAGCTTGTCCGCTTGGGCGAGCGCGGGGGTGCGATCGATGATCGACCTGAGGTCCTCGGCCCCGCCCGGGCGCAACCGGTCGAGCGCGTCGGCACCGTCGCGCATGGCGCGTACGTCGCTCCGCTCGGGCCATTGGTTATGGTTCGCCGCGGTCTCCACGGCCGCGAACGCGCGCGCATAGCCAGCGAGCTGTGCCTTCTCGGTCGCGTGCGGGTCGGGCAGCAGGATCGGCGCGTTGTCGGGGGTGGGCTTGCTTGGCGCAGTCGACGGCTGCGTCGGTGTCCCGCCCCTGCCCGCCACTTCCAGCGCGGAGGTCTTCTCGCCCGGGTTGCGCGATACCGCCCGTTCCAGCTTGGCTGGATCATCGACCACCAGCGTCGCGCGGTCCGCGATCCGGGTCAGCGCGACCAAGAACGCGCGGGCGGTGTTGAGGTTACGCTCGCGCGAGTCCATCGCGACGATCCCGTTCGGGGTGGTCACGCCCTGCGCGACATGGACGTTGACCGCGTAAGCGAGGTCCAACCGCTCCAGCATCCGATCGCCGCGCGCGAGCTCGTGCACGGTCCCGTCGGCGAGCGAGGACACCACCAGCCTGCCCCCGCCCACTTCCTCCACCCGCGCCAGGTCCGCGTTGAGCAGCCCGCGGTCACGGTCGTTGTCGGTCCAGCGGATGCGGTCGCCGGGGTGGAGCGTCACTTCCTTGACCGCGTAGACCGATACCGCATCGTGCTGGAGGTTGCGCGGCAGCTTATCCGGCCGGAACGTCTTCACCTCCCCCGAGCGCATCCTGAGCCGCACCGCCTGCCCGTCGCCGGCCACCACCACCCCGCGCTCGCCACGGGTAAGCTTTTGGGTCGGCAGATCGGTGCGTAGCTCCACCACCCGCCCCTCTGCATAGGCACCGAGCCTGCGCGCGCCCTCGCGGGTGATCGTCACCCGGTCGAGCACCTCCAGCCTGACCCTCTTGCCGGTGAGCTCGCCCGCCCGCTTCAGCTCGGCCTGCGCCGCGGCGTTCGCGGCCGCGCGCATTGCGCGACCCGAGGCGAGCAACAACGTGGCGTCGCGCTCCGCCCTAGGCAGCGCCGCCCACATCTTCGCGGCAGTTCCCGCCTGCTCGCCGCGCGCTACCTCGATCGTGGCGGGGGCGAGCACCGCGAACGTGCCCGGGACGTCACCGCGGTCGAGGGCGGCCGTGACCGCCTTCATCTGTTCGGACGCGGAGCGCAGGTTCTCGGTGATGTGCGCGGTCGCGTGGCCGGCGGCCTGGCTCTGCTCGAACGGTTTCCCTGCGTTCACCGCCCCCAGCTGGCGCGTGTCGCCGACCTGCACCAGCCGCGCCGCGCCCGCGACGTTGGCGAGCCGGACCAGCCGCTCCAAGTCGTGCGTGCCGACCTGGCTGGCCTCTTCGACGATCATCACCGCGCCCGCCAGTTCCGCCTGGGCGCGCGCGGCCTGCTCGGGCAAGGCCGTGCCGTCGATAACGCGCGCGTGACGGGCGAGGAACCCGGCGACCGTGGACGCCTCCGCCCCGGTCTCGCGGCCGAGCGTGCGCGCGGTCCGGCTGGCGATCGCGAGCCCGATCACCGCCCTGCCTTCCGCCCGGGCGATTGCCACCACGGGCGCGAGGGCTGCCGACTTGCCCCGTCCGGGCCCGCCCTGGACGTTGACCACCCGGTCGGGCGAGGACAGGATCAAGGTTGCGGCTGCTTCCTGCCCTGCGTTGAGCCGACGCAGCCCGAGCTCGCGCGCGGCGTCCTGGGCACGCGCACCGGCCTCGCCCGCGGACACGATTGGGGCCGACCGCCCCACCCCCGCCTCGACCTGATCAAGGTAGCTGCGCTCGAGCTGCACCGCGCCCTCGGTCGTAACCATGCGGTCGCCATCGCCGACCAGCAGCCCCTTGCCTTCCAGCAGCGCCAGCCGCGCTTCGACGTCAGCGACCGTCACCGGCCCGCCCCGCTCGAGCGCCGCGCGGACAAGGTCCAGCCGGTCGAACGCCGCCTCACGCTCGCCCAGGTCGCGCGCCGCGCTGGCGACCGCTTGCGCCGCGGCGTACGCGCGCGGGTCCAGTCTGCCGGCGCGCTCGGGCACCAGCGGGTCGTCGTCGCGCGGGGTCAGCCCCATCCGCGCCACCAGCGCCATCCCCTTCGCACCCGCCCCGCGCACGCCGGTCATCGCCTGCGCCCACACCGTCTGCCCGCGTCCGCTACGCGCCAGCGCCGCGGCGACCAGCTTGCCCGCCTCCAGGCCCTCAGCCCGAGCCAGCGCCGCCCAGCCTTGCCCGCGCTCTTCGGGCGACAGCGTGGGCGCCTTGGCCAACCGGGTCGCGCGCGCTGCGAGGTCGCGCTCGGCTGGGGTACCCTGCAGCCCGTGCTGCTGAAGATAGGCCTCGATCTGCGCCGAGCGGACCGAAAACGCCTCGATCACACCGCGCGACACGCCTGCGATCTCGAACGAGCCGTCGCGCGGGTTGGCGGCCGGGGTCGTAGCATAGCCGAGCGCTTCCACCCTGCTTCTCAGCTCCGCGTTGAACACGGCACCGATTACATGCTGGCGCTTGTACAGCTCGTCAGACCTGAGCGCGTGCCATTTGCCGTCCGAGGTCCTGGTCGCGTTGGCGATCACGCCATGCCCGTGCAGCTGCGGCTCCTCCGCCCGGTTGACGTCGTGCATGAACAGCGCCGCGACCAGGTTGCCGGTCCGCTCGGACCGCTGCACCCCGCCCTTGGTCGCCCTGCCTTCGGCCAGGTTCTTCTCGACCCAGGCGAGGGTCGAGAGTGCCGCCCCGCGTACCGCGGCCGTCAATCGCCGGTCCCCGCCCACGGACGCCAGCAGCGACACGGACTTCGACGCCGACATGGTGAGGTCCCAGCCCGGTCGGTGCTCGCCGCGCTTGGCGTCGATAGTGGTGCTGTCGGGCAGCTCGCCTTCCAGCACGCGCTCGAACGCCTGATCGTTAACCGGACCCGACAGCCCGAGTTCGGCCGAGCCGCGCCCCGCCCAAGCGCTGGTCTCTCCATGCTCGTCGGCGGTGTAGTAGTTGTCGCCGGCATAGTAGCCTGCCGCGCCCCCGGCCGAGCTGATCGCGGCGACCGAGATCATCGCCGGTGACGATGATGTAGGTGGCGCGGCTCCGGCGCCGGAGTCTCAATCGAAAGCGGGGTCGGCGCGGGCGCCTCGTCGTGGACCCCGGGCACCCGACAATCGGAGTAGCCGGTTCGGTAGTCGATGAGCTCGCAGATGCCCTGATTGCCGGGAACCGCCCTGTCGACGAACGCCATGCCGAACCCATGCCAGACCCCGGCCAGCATGAACGACATAAACCCGCCTGCTACCAGCAAGGATAGGACGGCCAGCATCAGGGCTGCCAGCGACCACGCATCCCGGCCGAGCACAATGCTATATTCGTTGCGCGGTTGCTTCGCGTAATCCTCGACCTTGGCCAGCCGCTCGTCGATGGCGTCAAGCCGCGGCTGGTTCGCGAGCGCGGCCTCGAACCCCGCCTGTAGCTTCGCATTCTCCTCTTTCAACGCCGCAACCTCGGCCCGGAACGGTTCAAGCGCTTGCTCCAGCCCCTCGGCGACCTCGCGCGCGGCCCGCTCGCGCGCGGTCGCGGCGTCCTGCTGGAAGACGGCAATCATCTTCTTGAGCTCCGCCATCAGTTTGGCGTTGTCGCGGGTCGACCGCTCGAGCTCGGTCGTGAGCACCCGCACCTCCCGCATGAGATGCCTGCCCTCGTCGGCCCCGAACTCGGGCGTCCCGTGCCTGAACGGCTCGCGACCTTCCTGGTCGGCCGCGTCCATCTCGTCGAACCCCTTGCGCAACAGATCGGCCCGCGAGATCGACTGCTTGGCCGCAAGCCGTTCGATCGCGATCACCCGCTCGGCACCATAGTCGACGTTGATCTGCGTACTCACCTGCTTCACGGTTCGTCCTCCCCGAACAGCTCTTTCATGGTGCCGGGGCCGAACTTGGCGTCCATCTGGGCGAGCAGCTCGGCCTCGCGGTGCGGCGCCTGCTTGCGCAGCAGTTCGCGCATTCCAAAGGCGACCGTCAGCATGTGCTGCTCGAGCCGCGGGACGAGCTCGTTCCAGTCACCGCCCGGCGCAAGCTGGTCGGCCTCGATCAGCCGCACGACATAGGCGCTGCGGCTCAGCCCCGCGGCCGCAGCGCGTGCGTCGAGCGCGTCCGTCTGCTGGCCATCGAGGTACACCGTGATCTGCGTCTTGCGCATCGCCGCCCCCGAGCCGCCCCGGGTGGCCGAAAACACGGCGTCGCGGGTGGCTCGGGACGGAAACTGCGCGACCTTCGACGACCCGTCAAGCGCGCAATGTGCCTAGAATGTAAGTCACTGTACTAGAACGGTTCTAGGCACGTTCTCTAGAACGCCCGACGTCACGGGGGAGCTTTTCGGAGCCGTCTAGAACCGGCCTAGACGGCTAGGTCATTGATCGGGCACAGGTTTTTGCCGGGCACGCGCCCGCTATTCATAGCGTGGTGTGTGCTTCCTACTTGCCCGCTGTCATGGGCGTGATCGGTGCTGATTTGGTCGGCTGTCGATCGGGTGTTCCGGTGAGGCCGCGCGAGCCCGGGGGCGTCTGAAGCGATTGCCGGGCATTGCTTGGGGGTCGCATTATCGGCGCGGCACGCTGGGCGGCTGCATCCAACTGGTCGGCGATGGAGAGCTGGTCTTGCCCTGCCCGGATACCGCGGTACCGGTATGCAGCATCTCGTAGGCGCGGCGGTCGGCCGTGCTCGACCGCATGACTGCTCGTCCACCGAGCATGAACAGGCCGGCGAACAAGATGATCACCGGCAGCTGCGACCAGTCGCGGTCCGTGCCCTGGTGATAGAACCCGACACCTATGGCGGCGCACAATACGCAGCCGATCGCGCAAAGCCCGGCCCCGATCCACCAGACCCAGCGCGACGTGTCGCCGACCAGCACGCCTTGCCGGGGTAACCGGTAGGCCAGCGCGCGAAACACGCCGCTGGGCTGCCAATAGCCCGCGACCCATAGCTCGTCTCCCGAGCGGCACGGCACCGGACCCGAGAACAGCACCACCCGCCCGTCGAGCTCGCACATGGTGGTGACGCTGGTCGACACCGAGCCGTCCTTGGACCCGCTCACCTGCACGTCGACGCTGATCGGCTCCGCGCGGCCACGACGCATCTCGATCCGGCCCGGTTTCACGTCGCGATCAGCCTGAGCAGGTGCCGTCGCGGATGCCGATCACATGGCCGGCATCGCCGATCCCGGCCGCGGCAAGCGCTCCGCGGATGATCTGGTCCTCGGACACGCCCCCCTGCTCGGCTCGCAATTCCAAGGCCAGCCGCATGTCGTGCGGGAGATCCAGGGCGATGCGCTGCATCCATTCGCCGCTCGGTAGGCGGGTAGCCGGGCCGCGATGGCCGTCCGCCCCCTCATCGCTTCGTCCGGCGAAGCGGCGTCGAAGCTGGAGATCCTCTTCGCGCAGTTCGGCCTCGGACCGCCTGGGAAAGCGGTGCCGATCGCCGACGAGAAGCTCCTTGGTAACCGACGTAGTGGTCATGCTCGCCTCCATGTCCATTCGGAGGCGACCCGGCCCGGAGCCGGGCGTTCAGAACCCTGCATACCACAAGGCGCCGCCACCTTTAGGCGGAGCCTTGGACATGCGTGACGGCCACCCGGCCGACATGCTCGTCGACCGGCTGGTATGACCGAGAGGTTCTGACGCCTCACCGCCGGGACTGACCGGACGGCAAGGAGAGGCTACCACGTTCGGCGCGAGCCGCAACGGGCAAAGCGGGATGACAGGGCGGAGCTGTTGAACGAAGCTCTGCGTGCGCGTCATTATATCCGCTTCCCGAGTTGGAAGTGGCGTCGGATACGTAAACAGGCGATCGCGGCTGCGGCTTGGCTACGGGTAGAGCGTGAGCGGCTTAGCCAGATTGATAGAGGCTCAAGAGATGGCGCTGCACTCCTACGAAGCTTGGGGAACCTTCTTATATGACGCGGAAATTACAGACAAAGACCTCAATCTCGGCGTTTACGCTATTATAACGCCGGAAGAAGAGGAGGAGATTACACGCCTAGATATAGCAGGGCCTATGTCATGTCACCGACTAGCTAGCGAATTTGATGAGTTTCCTCCTGGAACTCTAGCTCTATTTGACGGACAGGAAGTGGTCATGCTTCTTAGAGTTGTGAGTAACTGAACTCAGTAGTCCCTAAATCACCAAGGGGCAGCAGCAAATCAAGCGTGATTTTACGACAGCCGTGATTTCTCGAGTGACCGCTCATCGGCGACCGTCACCGAGTTGCTCGTCTCCTGCCAAGCCGCCTCGATGTCATCGCGCGTGGCGGTACGGGGCAGCGCTAGTACGCCCGCGAGCTGTTGGGCCATGACGCGAAAGCCATGCTTGGATGAGTCGATGGCGCTTTCCCACGCCCATCGCACCTCCAAATAACCGGCTCCAAGCGCGCGTAGCGTTGTCGATCGCGCGATCGCGCGAAAGCCATCCATCGCCGCCTCGGCCATTTCCGCTCCAAGCCCTGTCGCGATGACGCCGCCGCCGGGCTCCCATACCGGCTCGCGCACATGCACCACGATCAAAAGAGACCCGGCCGGAACCGGCGTGAACACCGCGCCCAGGCAACCCGCTAGACGCTCGCCCGTATATCGTACCGCGGCATGAAGCGGTCGGCCATGCAGCGAGGGAAACGCGGGATCTTCCCACCTCAACACTTGGTCGCCAGCGAAGGCCGCGTTCGCGGGTACCCCGTCCAAGTCAACGGAAAGCCACCCTCCGCCATGCGTCTTGCGAATTCGGACGGTCGCGGGCTCGTTCGTGGGGTGGTTGGGTTGGATCATCATGAACTCTCGATAGTATCGGCGTGCGGCATAGGCGATTTTGGACGTGCAAGCTCGCCGGCATGGATAGAACCGATCTGCGCAGCAGCCGAGCTGGTGGGCGTGTCGTAAGCGACGCTCTACCGCCAGCGAGCGGGTGCCCAACAGTCTCGGTGAGGCGCCGCAGCTCAGCCGCTACGGCTATGACGTGTGGCGCTGTGCGATCAGTTCGCCGCCAAGCCCGCCGAAATATACAAGCTCATGCGCGGCGAACTGGAAGGCGCGCGCGACCGAGCTGACCGACGACATGCGGGTCACGTTTTTGTTCAGCGTCACCGGGAGCGCGATATTAGGCTCGCTCCTACTTCGCCATGATCGGCGCGTCGGGTCGCTCGCCGACCTCGGCGATGACGC
>CAXTTU010000005.1:0-6266 GCA_964247225.1 uncultured Sphingomonas sp.
CGTCCCGTGAGTGCAGCTCAATCGCGGCATCTACGCCCGTCAAACTCATCTGCGGAACCGCAACGTCGTGATTCGGTCGGTACTTGCCCGCTCTCGCGCACCCTCGAAGCTGTAGGCGAGCGCTGGTCCTTTCTCATCCTCCGCGCAGCGTTCGAGGGCATAGCGTTTTTCGAAGATTTCCGGAGAATTCTCGGCATCGCGCGCAACATTCTCGCGGCCCGGCTCGGTCGCTTAGTAGACAACAAAATCTTGGAGCGAGTGCCCTGTTCAGACGATAGGCGAAGGGCCGAGTACCGTCTCACCGACAAGGGCGCGGCGCTCCTTCCCGCGCTGGTCGCGTTGCGTCAGTGGGGAGCCGGTTGGTGTTCGCAAAATCCTAACGCTCCGGCGCTGGTCGACGCGCGTGATGGTCGGCCGGTGCAGGAGATCGCCGTCCGGGCCGCGGACGGTCGCCCCTTGGAGCCCGCGGACCTCCGCTGGGGGCTGCGGTGAAGGATGGAGCACCTTGGCCAGAGCCGAGCCGCGGACCTCTCGCAGCAATAAGGCGCGAGGCTTGCCGTAGCGCGGACCGGGAGCGGTCGGCCACAGGCTCATGCTGTGTCGGGCGTCAATCGCGGGCCTTAACCAAAGCCGCGGACGACAGCGACGCAACCCGGTCCGGCGCATAGCCGAGCGCCTGCAGGACGGCACTCGTGTCCACGCCAAGCGCGCGAGCAGCAACCGGGCGAGAGAGCGGGGTTCCCGAGTAGCGGGGTGCTGGCGCGGGGTGGATCGCGCCATCCACGTCCACGAAGGTACCCCGTGCGACATTGTGGGGATGGGTCGGCGCCTCACCCAACGACAAGACGGGCGCGAAGCAGATGTCGGTGCCTTCCATCAACCCGGTCCATTCGTCGCGGGTGCGCGCCAGGAAAATCTCGGCGACTTTCGCTTTCAGCGCCGGCCATGCGTCGCGGTTCATCTGCGCGTCGAAGGCCGTATCGTCGGCAAGCCCTAACGCGCGACGCAAGAGCGCATAGAACTGCGGCTCGATCGAGGCGATCGACACCCATCGGCCGTCTGCGCATTCGAACGTGTCGTAGAAATGCGAGCCACCGTCGATCGCGTTGGTGCCGGGCGCGTCTTCCCATTGGCCCGCGTTGTAGAACTGCCGGGTCATCGCGCCGAGCAAAGACGCTCCGTCCACCATGGCCGCGTCGACCACCTGCCCCTCACCGCCCATGCGAACCGCCAGCAGAGCGGATACGATTCCGAGCGCGAGCAGCATCCCGCCGCCGCCAAAGTCGCCAAGGTAGTTGACTGGCGGCACGGGCTTGCCGCCTGCCTGGCCACAGGTATGGAGGATGCCCGCAAGCGCGATATAGTTGATGTCGTGGCCCGCCGCCGAGGCAAGCGGGCCGTCCTGGCCCCAGCCCGTCATGCGGCCGTAGACGAGGCGCGGATGGTCGGCGAGCAGCACGTCCGGGCCAAGGCCGAGCCGCTCCATTACGCCCGGACGGAATCCCTCGATCAGCGCGTCGGCCGAGCGGACGAGGTCGCGCGCGACGGCGATCCCCTCCGGGCGCTTCATGTCGAGGACGACCGATGTACGCGATCGGCCGAGGATGTCGAACGGGTCGTACGCGGCCCCCGGACGATCAATGCGGACGACCTCGGCACCCTGGTCGGCGAGCATCATCGCGCAGAACGGCCCCGGCCCGAGGCCGGCGAACTCGATAACCCTGATGCCAGACAGCGGCCCGCCCATCCTCAGCTCCTCATCTCTATGTCCGCATCCGCCGCCGCCTCGTCAAAGCGTACGCGCGACCAGCATCTTCATGATCTCGTTGGAGCCGCCGTAAATCTTCTGTACGCGGGCGTCCGCGTAGAGCCGGGCGATCGGGTACTCCTTCATGTAGCCATAGCCGCCGAAGAACTGGAGGCATTCGTCGATCACCTTGCACTGCATGTCCGTCGTCCACCATTTTGCCATGGCGGCGGTCGCCGGGTCGAGCTCGTCGTCCAGCAGCTTGACGATCAGATCGTCCACAAACGTGCGCGCGATGACGGCGTGGGTCTTGGCTTCGGCCAGCTTGAATTGGGTGTTTTGGAAACTGAGCAGCGGAGCGCCGAACGCGTTGCGCTGCTTGACATAGGCCGAGGTGAGCTCGACCGCCTGCTCCATCGCGATCACCGCGCCGAGCGAGATGCCCAGCCGTTCCCAGGAGAGCTGGGACATGAGCTGCACGAAACCCTGCCCTTCCACGCCCCCCAGCACGTTATCGACCGGCACTCGCACGTCATCGAAAAACAGCTCGGACGTGTCCTGCGCATGCATGCCGATCTTCTCGAGATTACGACCGCGGCGAAAGCCGGTGACCTTGTCGGTCTCGACGCCGATTAGGGAGATGCCCCTGCCGCCCGCCTTGGGATCGGTCTTCGCGACGACCACGATCAGATTGCCAGACTGTCCGTTCGAGATGAACGTCTTCTGCCCGTTGATCACATATTCGTCGCCGTCACGGCGCGCGCTGGTGGTGACGGACTGAAGGTCGGAGCCCGTGCCTGGCTCGGTCATCGCGACCGCCGCGATCAGCTCGCCGCTCGCCATCCTGGGAAGCCACCGATGCTTCTGGTCCTCGGTGCCGAAGGCTAGAATGTAGTGGGCGACGATGCTCTGGACCAGATTGCCCGCGCCGACATCGCTCAGCCCTGCGCGATTGATCGCGTCCAGGATCACGAGGTCGTGCGCACGCGTCCCGTCACCGCCGCCATAGGTAGCAGGGATGCTCGCGCACAGCAGGCCCGCTTCACCCGCCTTGCGCCAGGCCTCCCGGTCCACCGTTGCCTCCCGATCCCAGCGCTCGCGATGCGGCACGAACTCGCGTTCGACGAAGCGGCGCACCTGGTCGCCAAGCATGACAAGTTCGTCGTCCATCCATCGGGCGGATTGGGAGGTCATAGGTCACCTTTGTTGCGCAAGCCGCGCCGGACGATCGGCGAGGAAGGTTCAACCGTTCCGGAAATTTGGGCAAAGCCGGGCATGTCAGCGTCGCGCCCGTGAGGCGCGCCATTCCTCGTCCGAGCGCGCCAGCAGCGCGTCCATCCCGGCCGGAAGAAGATGCTGGCCGCCGTCGATCACCACCGCCTCGCCGTTGATGTACCCGGCGGCCTCGGAAACGAGAAAGGCGGCGAGATTCGCCAGCTCGTCATGCTCGCCCGAACGGCCCAGCGGATTGCCGGCCGCAAGGTCACCGCCCGCGCCGGACGCGAGCTGCGCGGACGAGCCGGCGGTCGGGAAAGGCCCCGGCGCGATCGCGACCAGGCGAACGCCGCGCGGCCCCCACTCCACGGCCAGGCTCTTGGTCATGGCGAGCAGCGCGGTCTTCGCCATCGCGGACGGCACCGTGAACGCGCGGCCGGTGATGGCGGAAGTGGATAGAATGCTGAGCACCGTGCCGCGATGCTTGCCTTCGATCCAGCGTCTGCCCGCTGCCAGCGTGCAGTACAGCGCGCCGTGCAGCGTCGGCGCCAGCACGGCGTCGGCGGCGCGATGCGAGAGCAGGTGCGTCTGGGCGAGGAACGTCGCGGCCGCGCTGTTGACCAGGACGTCGAGCGGCGCGAACGACCAGAGCTCGTCCATCATCGCCTCCACCGCGTCGCCGGAGCGGAGGTCGCAGACGTGGGTGGACACGCGGGCGTCCGGCTGCGCCGCCCGAAACGCGGCGGCGGTGCCCTCGAGCGCCGCAACGTCGCGCCCACAGATGGCGAGGTCCGCGCCGAGCTCGAGGAAGCGCTCGCCCATGCTGCGGCCCAGCCCCTTCCCGCCGCCCGTGACCAGGATGCGCTTGCCGCGTAGCAGATCGGACGCGAACACGCCGGCCATCGTCACAAGCTCGCAAACGCCGGCGCGCGCTTTTCGAAGAAGGAGGCGACCCCCTCCCGGAAATCATCGGTGGTGAACGAGCGCGCCTGCTCGCTGTCCGCGAGCGTCACCGCCTCGGCCAGGCTCTGGCGGAAACCGGCATAGACCTGCTCCTTGATGACCCGCATCGACCGCGGCGACGAGTGGGTCGCGAGTTCCCGCGCGATCGCGGTCACCGCGTCGAGGAACCCGTCCGCCGGCAGCGCGCGAACCAGGCCCAGCGCGGCCGCCTCCGCCGCGTCGACCGTCCGCCCGGTGAGCAGCAGGTCCAGCGCGTTCATTTCGCCGATCAGTCGCGGCAGCAGCCAGGCGGAGCCGTGCTCGGCGATCAGGCCCCGGCGCGCGAACGACGTCCCCAGCTTCGCGCCGTCGGCGGCGTAGCGAAGATCGCAATACAGCGTGATGCACAGCCCGACGCCGACCGCCGCCCCGTTGATGGCGGCGATGATCGGCTTGGGCACGCGCATCAGATAGCTGTAGCGCTGCTCAAAATCCCCATCGCTGGGCGTCAGCTCGGCGCGCGGCTGCACGGCGCCACCGCCTAGGTCCGCGCCCGCGCAGAACCCGCGGCCCGCGCCCGTCACCACGATCGCGCGCACCTCCGCGTCTGACGACGCGCGCTCGACGGCCTCCCGGAAATCGATCTCCATCTGCGTCGTCCAGGCGTTAAGGCGTTCGGGACGGTTGAGCGTGATCGTGCACACGCCCGCCGCGACGGAATAAAGGACGGGGATTTCATCGCTCATCGGTGATGCTCCGGTACCAAAAAGGGGGTTTCGAGCCGCACGGGTCATCCGCCTACGAAACGGGCGGGGCGGCGTTCGGCGGTCGCCCGCACGCCCTCGCGGAAATCCTGCGTTCCGAACAGCTTGCCCTGCTCGTCGGCCTCGTGCGCGGTTTGCGCCCTGAACGTTTCGACCAGTCCGGCGCGCAGCGTCGCGCGCGTCGCGGTGACCGCCAGCGGCGCCGCAGCGGCGATCTCGGCCGCGAGTGCGAGCGCCGCGTCGCGCAGCTCGGCAGACGGCGCGAGCTGGTCGGCCAGGCCCCAGGCGAGCGCCTCCTCGCCGCCGATGCGACGCCCGGTATAGAGCAGCAGCGCAGCCTTTTGGATGCCGATCAGGCGCGGCAGCGTGGCGGTGAGCCCAAAGCCGGGATGGATGCCGAGCTTGACGAAATTGGCCGCGAAGCGCGCTTCGGGCGCGACGACGCGGAAATCTGGCACCAGCGCGAGGCCGAGGCCGCCGCCGACCGCGGGCCCCTGGATCGCGCCCACGATCGGCTTGCGGGTCGCGAACAGCCGCGCGGCGCAGGCGTACAGGTCTGCCGGCATGTCTGCCGTGCGGGAGAAGTCGGCGCCGGCGCAAAAGGCGCTTCCTTGTGCCGCAAGGACGATGCAGCGCATGTCCCCTTCGCGGTCGATCGCCTCGAATGCTTCGGCGAGCGCCGTGATTAAGCCTAGGTCGAAGAAGTTGTGCGGCGGTCTTCGCAGCTCGACCACCGCGACGGGGCCGTGCACGTCGACGCCGACATCGCCGGAAGCCGCCCGTATCATTGTTGCGCCACCGCGGCTTGCGTACCGGGCCCATCGGCCCGCGGCGAAGCCGACTCCGCGAACGCGGCCGCATTCTCGTCGAGGAAGCGCGTCAGCGCCGCGTTGAACGCGTCGGGCATCTCGCAATTGACCGCGTGCCCTGCGCCCTGGAATACTTGCCTCCGCGCGTTCTTGATCTTCGCCTCCAGGAACTCCGTCCCCGAAAGGTAATTGCGGTCCTCCGATCCGACGGTGATAAGGGTCGGAACCGAAATGGACGGCAGCGACTCGATCACCGCGCCGTCCGCCTGCGTCAGCATTCTGCGGCCGGCATTGGCCAGACCCTTCACCGATTTGTGATCGGTCGCGTCGCCCTCCGCGCCGCGCCCCTTGAGCCATTGCAGGCCCTCGCGCTCCACCTCGTCCGCCATTCCGTTGGCGAACGCGTTCCATGCCTCGCGCGGACCGTCCTTGCGGAACCCGGGCCCCGTGCCGCTGAGCAGCAGGGCGGTGACGCGATCGGGATGCGCGGCGTGGAACGCTAGCGACAGAAAGCCACCGAGCGAGTGACCGCCGAGCATCGCCTTTTGCGCGCCGGCCGCATCGAGGATAGCCGCCATGTCCTCGATCGACTGCTTCTGACCATAAGCGCTCGGGTCATCTGGACTATCGGTGCGGCCGTGGCCGCGCAGGTCCCACCGGATCACCTTGAAGTTGCGCGCGAGCAAGTCGATTTGCGCGTCCCACATCCGAGCGGTCGCGCAGAAGCCGTGCGAAAGTAGGATTGCTGGGCCCTCGCCGCGAACTTCATAGTAGATCGCCACGCCGTCT
>CAXTTU010000005.1:6276-30544 GCA_964247225.1 uncultured Sphingomonas sp.
TCGACATCGGCGCCGCGTTGATGGGAGCGACGACTATGACGGGCGCTCGCTCCAGAAGGGCTTACGCAACTCGGTCTTTAGAACTTTACCGGCGCCCGAGAGCGGAAGCGGCTCGGTGCGGAACTCGACGGAGCGCGGCAATTTGTAGCGCGCGATCTGGCCGTCGCAGTGCGCGATGATTTCGTCGGCGGAGGCCGCCGAGCCTGCGTTCAGCCGCACGACGGCGTGGACCGCTTCGCCCCATTTCTCATGGGGAATGCCGATCACCGCACATTCCGCGATGTCGGCGTGCGACGCGAGCGCGTTTTCGATTTCGGCGGAATAGATGTTCTCGCCGCCGGACACGATCATGTCCTTCAACCGGTCGACGAGGTACACGAAACCTTCGTCGTCCATATAGGCGGCGTCCCCCGTCCGCAGCCAGCCGTCCACCAGCGCCTTGCTCGTCAGTTCCGGCTGGTGCCAATATCCCGCCATTACGCCGGGACCGCGAATGACGATCTCGCCCACGCTGCCGCGCGGAACCTCGCGCATATTCTCGTCTGCGATCATCAGGTCGTGCGCGGCGGCGACGCGTCCGACGGAACGCAGATAGGATTTCCCCTCGGACGACGGTTTGTGGAACTCGGGCGTCAGAAACGTCGCGTTCGGTGACATTTCGGTCAGGCCATAGCCCTGGACGAACTCGGCGCCCGGGAACATCTTCATGGCCTGCGCGAGCAGCGCCTCAGTGATGGGCGCGGCCCCGTACGCCACCAGGCGAACCGAACCGAAGTCAACTGCCTGCTGGCTCGCATATTCGCGCAGCATGCTGATCATCGTCGGCACCAGCAGGACGTCGGTGACCCCCTCGGCCTCCACCGCCTTCGCGAAGCGCTCCGGCGTGAAGAACGGAATCGTTACGTGCGTGCCGCCCATGATAGTCGTGCCGATGACCCGCCCCGCGCCGCCGACGTGAAACAGCGGGGCCGAATGGAGGAAAATCTGGTTCTCGCTCTGAGATTTGAGCGCGGCGCCGCACAGGAAGCTTGCTGTCAGCCCTTCATGGGTGAGCATCACGCCCTTGGACCGTCCGGTAGTGCCACCCGTATAGAACAACGCGGCAAGCGCCTCGCCCTTGTTGCAGGCGTCGTCCATCGGCGCTGTGCTGGCGATCAAGCGCTCGGCGTCGACGATCGTGCCCTCGGGCGCGGGGCCGTCGTCGAAGAACAGAACCGTGCGGATCGGGCAGGCTTCCTCAAGCGGCTTTGCAAGCGCTGCAAAGGCTTTGTCCAGAAAGAGCAGTTCCGCGCCGCTGTCCCCGAGGGCGTGGACATGCTCCGGCAAGGCCCAGCGCGTGTTGCCGGGTACAATCACGCCCCCCGCCCACCACACGGCGTAATAAAGCTCGATGTAGCGGTCGCTATTCTGCATGATGGCGGCGACGCGATCACCGGACTGGAGACCCTGCGCGACCAGCACCGCCGCGAGCCGGGCGACGCGGTCCCGGAACGCGCGCCAGGATCGCTTCCGGTCGCCGAAGACCGTCGCGGTCGCGTTCGGCTTAATTCGGACGGCGCGGTGGACGCCCTGAGTCATGTGCATGTCGACGCCTCCTCGCCAGCCTTTTTTATTCTGAGCCGCGGATCCCTCGGCGGCGACGGCCCAACCTTCTCGCCACGATAGTTGGACGCGGTGGGGATGTAAATGCTATATGGTCGTATATAAATTGGTTCGGCCCGACCCAGCGTCGCGTTGCCGGATCACCGCGGCAGCCCCACCAGCTTGCGCGCGATGATGACCCGTTGCACCTGGCCCGTCCCCTCGACGATGTTGAGCGCTTTCGCATCGCGAAAGAGCTTCTCGATCAGATGATCGCCCGCGCCAGCCTCCAATCCGATGATCTCCATGCCTAGGGAGGCGAGTTCCTGCGCGGCTTCGGCCGAAGCGATTTTCGCCATTGACGCCTCGACGACGTTGGGCGAGCGGGCGTCGGCCAGCCACGCGGCCTGCAGGGTCAACAGCCGCGCTGCGCGCAGCTTCCGGAGCATCGCCTCTAGCTTGTCGCGCACGCGGATCGACCTGATCGCCCCGGACATCTTCGCAAAGGCGCTTGCCTCGTCGAAAGCCGCCCGGGCGATCCCCAGCGCGCTCGCGGAGACGGAGATCCGCCCCTGGTTCAGCGCTCCCATCGTCGCCGCATACCCGTTGGCGCTCGCCGCGCCGGCCGTCGTGTGCTCGCCGTCGCCGCCCAGCAGGTGCTCCTGGGGCACCTCGCAATCCTGCAGAATGAACGACACGGATTCGTAGGAGCGCAGCCCCATCTTTTTCTCGACGCGCATGCCCGTGAGGCCGGGTGCGCCCTTTTCGACGAAGAACGCCCGTTGGGCGGCACGTCCCCCCGTCGGGTCGAGCGTCGCCTGCACAAGCATGAAGTCCGCCCTTTGGGCGTTGCCGATGAAGCATTTGGCACCGTTCAGGACATAACCCGTATCCGTCCGGCGCGCATGTGTCTTGAAGGCGGCCGTATCGGACCCGCCGGTCGGCTCGGTAAGCGCGTAGCTCGTCCAGCGCGGCGTCAACAAGCGCGCGAAAGGCTGTAGGAAGCGGCGCTGCTGGTCGGGCGTCCCGGCTGCGGCGATCATTCCGGCGGTCGGTCCGGAGCCGGGCGCCGCCACACCCATGCCGCGATCCCAATAGGCGCTCTCCTCCGCGGTGATCACCAGCTGCGTCGTCGCACCTTCCGAGGGCGGGGCGCGGTCGGCGAGTTCGTCCGCCCGGCGGAGTTCGCGATCCACATACCTTTGGAAATAGGGGTGCCCGACCGGGAGCGGTGCCCCCGCCCGGTCAGCCTCCAGTCCTGCGGGTCGGGCCTGGGCGCGGCCCCATTCGCGCGTCTCTTCCACCAGGCGTCGCAGGGGCGCGCTTATCCGCAGTTCCATCCTCAAGCTCCCACGAACGTGTCTTCAAACGCGACGGCGAGCGCGGACGCGTCGTCCCGCGCCCGTTCGACTCCGCCGGCCAGCAGACCGAGCCCCCGGCTTTCCCGCATCGCCTTTTCGACCGGATAGTCGCGCATGAAGCCGTGCCCGCCGAGAATCTGGACGCCGTCCGGCCCCACCTGACGGCTCGCCTCGACCACCTCCACGAATGCGGCGGCGGCGTGCTGCCGCGCGTCGCTCCCGTCGTCGATGCGGCGCGCGGCGTCCTCGATGAGAAGGCGCGCGCGCTCGACGGCGGCGAACAGGTCAACAATCAGGAACGCCATGCCCTGATGGTGCGCGACCGGCCGTCCGAACACCGAGCGTTCTTGCGCGTAGGCGCGTGAGAACTCCGTCGCGTCGTACAGTACGCCCAGGATCAGCGCGGCGTAATATAGCCGAACCTCCGCGAGTGCGCGCCCGGCCGCTTCCGTGTCGCTCCAGCTCTTCGCGACCGTGCCGTCGAAGTCGATCCGGCTGGACCCGGCCGCGAGCAGACCCGCCCCCGGCACCCAGGCGACCGACGCCGGTCCGTCCAAAACCCAAGCACTGGATGGTCCCAGTCCAACGACGACGTCGGCGCGATTGGCGGGAAACCAAGGGACGGACCCGGTGACCCTATCGCCCGCACGAAGGCCCCGATCGGCTTCCTCAACGAGCAGGACCAGACGCCGATCTCCGGACGCAAGGACGGGTCGGACGAATTCGCCCAGCGCTGAGGAGTCAAACGCCTGTAGCGCCTGCGCGCCCGGTCCGATGCGGTCGAGCGCCAGCGCGGCACCGGGGTCCGCCTTCGCCAGTTCACGGGCCACCCGCGTTTGGGTGAGCATGCTCGCGCCCACGCCGCCGGCTGCTTGCGAAAGAGCGAGAAATTCCAGGCCCATGTCGGAAAAGGCCGCACGCGCCTCCGCAGTCGGTTGACGCGCGGCTTCGGCGGCACGGATGTTCGGGCGCAGCAGGTCGGCGGCGAACTGCGAGACGCTGTCGATGATCAGGCGATCATCGTCATCGATATCGAAATGCATGCGACCTCCTGGTCAGGGACGCGCGGCCCCCGGACGACTTAGAAAAGCGTCTTCACGTGATCGCGCGAGAACGCCGCGATGTCGGAAAACCGGCCGGCCCTTACCTTGGTCAGCCAGTCCGGGTTCGCGAGCAAGGCCCGACCGATGGCAATCATGTCGAAATCGCCGCGTTCCAGGGCCTGCTCGACGCGGTCGATGTTGGCGGTCGGGCGCGCGCCGGCCATGCCGCGCGGCCCGATCCCGAACGTGTCAAACTGCGTAAAATCGCCGTTCAACGTCACGCTGCCGACCGCGATGGTGGGCAAGCCGGATACCCGGCGCGCCCAGGCGGCGAGGCTGAGGTCGGACCCGTCGAACTCCGGCTCCCAGAACCGCCTGGTGCTGCAATGAATTATGTCCACGCCCGCTCGGGCGAACGCCGTTAACGCGATCTCCAGCTCCTGGGGATTGCGATAAATCTTTGCACCGTAATCCTGCGACTTCCATTGCGAGGTCCGGAACGAGATGGGGTAGTCGTCGCCAACGGCGGCGCGGACCTGCTCTATCACCTCGACGGCGAACCGCAGGCGCTTTTCGAACGAGCCGCCATAGGCGTCGGTCCGTCGATTGGTCGCGTCCGACAGGAACGCGTCAATCAGATATCCGTGCGCGCCATGGATTTCGACGCCGTCGAAGCCGACGCGGCGGGCATCGACTGCGGCTCGCGCATACGAGGCCTGCACCTCGGCGATTCCGGCGAGATCGAGCGCTTCGCCGCGCGGCGTTCCCGGCGCGAACAGCCCCGAAGGACTGACGGACGGCAGTTCCGGATGGGGTACCCCGCCGTCCGGACGCTCGGCCCCCATATGCCAAAGCTGACAAAAAATCTTGCCATCATACGCATGGACGCGCTCGACCACGGCGCGATAGCCGGCGAGCGCCGCTTCACCGAAGATCGCGGGCGTGCCCCTGTGCCCGTTCGCAACGGGGTGGTCGATGAAGCTCGCCTCGGTAATGATCAGTGCGACGCCATGCTCCGCCCGCCTGGCATAATAGGCCGCGATTCGCTCGTCGGGCACGAAATCGGGCGCGTAATTACGCGCCATCGGCGCCATCACAACGCGGTTGGCGAAGGTGATCTTGTCGGTCCGCAGCGGACTGTTCAGGACCGGCAGGGCCGTCGCCGGATCGTCGAACGTCGTTTGCAAGGAAGAATGGTCCACGCGCCGCTCCATCGCCGTCTGCCAGCTTTGTATATGAACGTATAGTAATTGCAATGGGGCTTTCCCCCCGGGGCATCACGATGTCGGAGTCGCGCGACGCCGTTATGTGGGGCAGATTTCCGTGCCCCGGTGGACCGTCCGCGTTCCTATGGGCGTGCTCTGCTGCGTGGAGTCGGTTGACGACAACAATCGGGGACGGACCGGTCACATCCGTGTCGCGACGCTGCGGCTCGACGACGGTAATCTTCATCCTGTCTGGCACGACCCGCGCGATTTTGCGCGACGCGTGCGCCGCATCCATCGCCGCCTGGTCGCGGCATACGGTCCGAATAACGGCAATCAGACCGCCGCCGCCCTCGGGAAGGAACCCGGAGGGCTCGACCAGCCCGTGCGGACCGCAGCACTCGCGGACCAGCGGCGGGTGGACCTTGATTTAGTGGTCTCGATTGAGCGGCGTGTCCGCGTCGTCTGCGTAGGTCACGTACATCGTCATCCTGTCCAGCTCTCCTCGCTCGCCCCGTGCGACGCGGTTAGGTCCGTTTCAGCGGTTCTGATCCAGGAGACCTTGCACCCGCGAAGGCGCTCATCTCGCGATTTGACTTGAATAGATAACGCCATTACCCATGAACCCAGCTGCGGCGGATCTGGACTCAATTCACCCCGGGTTGCGTACCGAGCTTAGAATATGCTGACCACCGATCCCGGTTCGAGCCTTATTGCCCACCCGTCTCGTTCGACGGGTGACGAGGCGAGCGTTCCGGCTAGAGTGGCTCTCCTCAGCGAGCGGCAGAAATCCTATCTCCGGCTCGTTCTTCAAAATCGCAGTTCAAAGGAGATCGCGGCTGCCACGGGCAGCAGTCACCGCGCGGTCGATAAACAGTTGTTGAAGGCCAACAATGTTCTTGGTGTTTCTACCCGATTTGACGCTGCACGCCTGCTCGGAGAGCACGACGCCGGGGTAGAGTCTTTACACCCTGCAACCACCCTACCTTCCACCCACCCGACGTTTCCGCTTCCCCCTGCTTGGCCGACCGCTGGGGCGGCAGCGAACATGATGTCTTGGAAGCAGGTCGCTTCCTGGACCTTCATCATCGCGATTGCCACACCGCTGGGGCTCACCGCCGCCGGCATGGCAATCGTGACGCTGCTCCTCCTGCTTAGGCTGAAACCAATGTGACGCGCGCCGCGCGTCCGAGGAGGCGTAATGCAAGCACTGACAAACACAGGCAGGATTATCGCAGACGAGTTGCGCAAGGCGGAGCGGTCGATCAACCTCGCTGCCCGCGACACGGCTCAATTCCTTCTGACTACGCTGGACGCGACGGAAACGCATCGAGTGTCTCCAGCCATGTCTCAGCGAACCGTTAAGGCAACCGTTGCTGCCCTTTCCGCGCTGGTCGAGGGGCAGGAGCAGATGGCGATGCGGGCGCATCCCTCGATCGAGAAGGCGGGACGTCAGCTTGGTCTATCAGAGACGAGCTGGGGCGAAACGCTGCCGAAGCCGGCAATCACGCAGGCAGAGGAGAGGGAGCTGCTGACAGCATGACGCTCAGGAGGCGGCGGCCGAGCCTATGACCGTCCAAGTCGTACTGGCCGTCGTCTTCGACACCGTCGCGATAGCCGTTCTACTCCTGGCCTTCGTGCGAGGCGGCAGGCCCGAGCGCCTGGGCGGGCTGATCAACCTTGCTGGGCTAGTCGCTTCTACGGCCTTCCGGTTGGTTGCTCCTGCGATGAGCTGGGCCCCCGGCGCGGCGTATATCTTGGCGATCGACGTCTGCGTCGCCGGCGGCTTCTTCTGGCTTGGTGCGACCACGGTCCGCTTCTGGCCGATATGGGCCGCTGGTTTCGCAGTCGCCAACCTCTTCATGAGTGTTTGCGGGGCACTGCTGCCGCACGTCCCGCTGTTCGCCTACCACACCGGTCTCGGCATCTACGCGTACCTGGCCCTGGGCGCCTTAGCGCTCGGAACACTTCGCCTCGTGCCCGACGCCGAGCCGCATATCCGGCACGGATCGAGACGATCATGGACAAAGCATCTGGACGAGACGAGCTGATCGATGTCGTCGTGAGGCTTCCTCGAAAGGCAATCGAGGAGACCCTGCTTGCAGCCCATGCCACGAGCAAAGAGCCGGATCACAGCCGTCTCGAGGCGGCGAAGGCGTTACTGGCCGGTCGACGCCGACGGGCGAAAACTTTCGCGGGGCTGCGGTTCTACGACCCGAGCTGGGACATGATCTTGGAGCTTTATGTCGCGACGCGCGAGCACCGGGCGCTGCCCGTCTCGCAGCTGTGCGGGTTAAGCGGCGGTTCGACGACGACAGCCCTTCGTCACCTCGAGCATATGGAAGCGCTTGGTTATATCAGCCGCGCCGAGGATCCCGGCGATCGACGGCGGTTGCTCGTCACCATGCTCGCGCCGCTGGCAAAGGCGGCTGACGATTGGCTCGACCTTCAGATCGCCGGCTCCGGTTTCCCCCTCTAACGATCGCCTCAGACGACCATTCCGGACGGTTTCGTGCGATAAAGCACGAGAATTAGGTCACCTTACGTTCGATAAAGCACGAGTCAGCCGCCTTGCCCGCGGCACACCCTTTCATGTCTCTCATGGGATAGCCGAATCCAGGGGGGACTCGGCGGCGAAAGGGAGCGAGCTGTGACCACATAAAGAATGCCCGGCACGAGGCCGGGCACCCTGCGGAGATCCGCTACCACACGCCGGCAAGCGTGCGGCCGTCTGAGACGCAGCCTCAGGTAGCACCCTTCCCTGCCCCGTTCAATAACGCGCGCCTCGCGCCACGCCTTCGTTGTGCCCGGTGACGGCCTCCAAGCATGGAGCGTCGAACGATGTCCTATACTCAGACGGCATTCACGGGGCGGACGGGAGCCCGCCCGATCTCGGCGTTGACACGGCATATCGAGAGGGAGATCGCCGCGCGAATGCAAGCGGCGGGCGACGTCGACCGGAACGAACTCTACCGAGTTCTCGATGGAGCGAAGACCGCGCTCGGCCTCAGCGCCTCGGGTCTCGAAACGCTCAAACATCTCGTCAGCTATACCCGCCCCGAGGATTACCGCGGCGATGCGCGGCCGATCGCCTGGCCTAGCAACCACACGCTCGCAGAGCTCGCCGGCGTCACCGAGAGCGCGATCAAGGCGCGGCTTCGCCAGCTTCGCGCTCTAGCCCTCGTCACCATGCGAGACGCGGCCCACGGCCGACGTCGGGGACAACGCGGCGAGACGGGCGAGATCGTCAGCGCCTACGGCATCGATCTCTCGCCCCTTCGAGCGCGCTTCGAGGAACTCAAGGCCGCGGCAGAGGCGCACAGCAACTTCTCCCGGCTCGAGAAGCGCGGTCGACAGGAAATTGCCAGGGCACGTCGGATGATCGCTCAGGTTCTCGCCCAGGCCGCTGACATGCGCCTCACCGGCGAGCACTGGCTCGCCCTCAATGATGCCCTGGAGGCCATCGCGCAGCGGGCTGCTGCAGCCCGGACTACGCGGGACGCTTCGGCCTACGAGGACGCCCTCGCCGGGCTGAGCGATCTCGAGGTGGAGGTCGGACGCACGATCGACCGTTTCATGTTTATCGAGGAATTAGACGGCTCGGGGTCAAAATCGTCACCCTTCATACATATACAAACCAAACCCCACCACCAATCCGTACAGGCCTTGCAGGATTGTAGTTCTGATCGGAAGGGTTCGCCTGATCGGGCAGGTGAACTCCCGGATTCTTTATCCAAGAGCACGTTCAAGACTTCACCCCGTGAACTCGTCGAGATGTTCCCGACAACCGCGATGTACGTTGATCGCGACCGACCTTCCTGGACCGATCTTCATCGAGCCGCGGCCCGCGTGCGCCATGACCTCGGTATCCGCACCGGCACCTGGGTAGATGCTCTCGACCAGCTCGGAGCCGACGGCGCGTCTGTGGCCATAATGATCACGGCCGAACGAGGCGCACGAGATGAAATCCGGCTGACCCCTGGCGCCTACTTTGCCGGCATGGTCGCCCGCGCCCAACGCGGAGAACTGGACCTGTCCAAAAGTCTCTGGGGCTTTCGCACCAAGCCCGGCCTCCAGTGAGGTGGTTCGGAACCCCTCTTCCCTCACCGCGGGCCAGACGCCTTTCGTGCGGTAAAGCACGAACGACCCCGCCCGGGTCGCCGTTGCGCGCCAACTGGATCGCTCCCTTTCGTGCGCTATTCCATTCCACATCGCGCGCTGCCCCGATCGGTGCGATCAACGGGCAGTTTGCTGCTCAACCCGCCTCCGAGCGCACCCCAGTCCCCACGTCGGCAGCTCTCGGCTGCGCTTTCGTGCGGTTTTCCACCCGCAGATGGGAGTCGTCGCGAGCTCTCCAGCCCTCTTTCGTGCGATATCTCGATAGCGCGCCCATGCGCTGGCCCCCCTGAGAGAGGCCTTTCGTGCGGTAAAGCACGAATCCCGGGGGGTCGCCCGGGTCAACGAATCGGCGTGGGACGGGTTTTTGGGTAACGGTGCTTGGCGCCTCTCCGTCCGCCCGAAACCCGGGGCCCCGGCCGGGTTCTGGACGCTAATGCTCGTGCTTTACCGCACGAAAGGCTTGGGTTCGTGCATCGAGCGTTGCATCGCGGTGGCGAAGTCGGTCATCTCCCGTCCGAGGAGTCCTGCGATGGCGCGACCCATGGAGTTACAAGGCAACCTGTTTACGCTCGACAGCCCTCTCCTCGGGGAGATCCTGGGCGAACGCACCGTCGCGGAATTCCCGTTCTTCGCGCTCAAGAAGGCGCGTCAGCTTGAGCCGATGACTTTCCAAGCGGAGGGTGTGACCATCGAACTCTCTGCCGGCAAGTACGGCATCGCCACGATCTACGACAAGGAGATACTCCTCTACGTCGCGAGCATCATGACGGACCTCAAGGACCGCGGAGGGACACCGGCGCGTACGATCCGCTTTACCGCGCATGACCTGTTCCGGATCACGGGGTCCAATGCGAGCAAGCGATCCTACGCTTATCTCATCGACGCTTTGCGACGGCTGAGGAACACTACGATCGAGACCAATATCGCGACGGGCGGTGAACTTCAGGAAGACAACTTCTCCTGGCTTGACCACTTTCGGGTCGTTTACGCCGAGGACATGCGGGGGGAAAGACGCGTCAAGTACATTGAAGTCACCGTTTGCGACTGGTTCTATCGAGCGGTGCTCCGCGATCGGCGGCTCGCCGCCTATGACCTCGATTATTTCACGCTCGCACCGATCCAGCGGCGCCTTTACGAACTCGCGATGTTTCATTGCGAACCGGGGCAGCCATTCACGCTCGGTCTCGAAGAGGTTGCACAGCGCATGGGCTGTGGAGCCGCCCGGCTGCGGAACGCGCGGGCCGAGATCACGAAGGTCGCGGAGCAAGACAGCCTCCCAGGTTATTCGCTGTCTATTCATAGCGAGAAGGTGCCGACCGCGGGACGCCCTCGCCTACAAACCTTCGTAACCTTCACCGCTCACGCTGCCCAGCGCTCGCGCTCAATCCTACCGCAGGTCGCGCCCCTGGTCGGCTCTGATGATGTCCGGCCTGGCGAGCAGCTGAAGGTCTACGACGACATGGCGGAAGCCGTGCACTAGGTCCGACGGTGAGGTCGGCCGCCTGACTACAGCATAGGGACTGTAGCCGCAGCGCCCCGATCGAGAGGAGAGGGAGGCCTCCGGCCTGTCGATCCGGTGATGAGCACCGGGCGACAGAACGGAGCCCCCTCGATGCGCACCTCAACCGAAGCCCTCGCTTTCGACTTCAGCGAACCCTCGATCACCGCCGCGAAGGCCGTCGCCGAGGCGATCGCCAGCAACGGCTCGCTCCAGCGCGATACCCTGCTCTGGGTCATGGAGCAGGCCCATGGCGGCTCCTCGGCCGATGGCCGCTGGTCGCTGCGCGACGCCTACGACGTGCTGGAGCTCGCGCAAGTGTTCCACCTCGCGCGGGCCGTCCTGCCGGCTGACCCGGCGCACTGCCTCGCCGAGCTCGTGGAGCTAGTGGCGAGCCTCCCCACCCACACGGTCCGAAGCGAAGAGCAGGTCGAGCTGCAGCAATTCTCGACGCCCGCGCCGATCGCGTATCTCGCATCGCTTGCGGCTCGCCTATCGCCTGCAGACCTGGTGCTGGAACCGTCCGCCGGCACCGGCCTCCTCGCGGCTTTCGCGCGCCGCGCAGGCGCGGGCCTAGTCCTCAACGAGCTCGACCCCGCGCGCGCTGGGATGCTCGAGGCCGCCTTCCCGGGTGTGCCCGTTTCCCGGCACGATGCCGAGCTGATCCACGACCTTCTGCCGCCGACGGTGCGGCCGACCGCGGTCCTTATCAACCCGCCCTTCTCACGCAGCGTCGGTCGTCACGCCGATCCGTTGGCCGCCTTCCGCCACCTCCGCGCTGCGCTGATGCGACTCGCTCCCGGCGGTCGCTGCGCCGCCATCCTGCCCGATCGCGTCGAGACGTCGAGCCGGGCGTGGATGAAGGCCGTCGAGGGATGCGGACTGACGCTGCATCTCCTCCTTCCCGCCAATGCCTACGCCAAGCACGGCACCGGCCAGGCCGTGAAGATCATGCTGCTGGAGAAGGGCAAGCCTGGAGCCGCGGACCTGACCTCGTGCGACACGCTCGCGACCGCGCTCGCCCACATTACGGCGATGCAGGCACCGGCCCAGGCTGCGACCGCACCAGCGCAGCGCGTCATGCGCCCCTCCTCCGGCCTGCTCTCTGGCGGCTTGTCGCCCCGCCGCCCGTTGTCGGCGCCGACCGCCCCCGCGCGCGTGTCCAACGCGGCGCGGGAGATCGACTACACTGTCCTCTCCGACCCCGCCCCGGTCGAGAAAGCCGTGGGCGTGTACCTCCCCTACCGGCCGAGCCGCATCGCGATCGGCTGCGCGTCCGAGCACCCGACCGCGCTGGTGGAGTCGATCGCCATGGGCTCGATCACCGCCCCGCGGCCGGCCTACCGGCCCCAGCTCTCGACCCATGTGGTCGACGGCAAGGTCCTGTCCGACGCTCAGCTCGAGACGCTGATCTACGCCGGCGACGCCTTCGAGCGTGATCTGCCCGGTAGGTTCCTGCCCGTCCAGGAGGGGCTGTCCCTCACACCCGACGATGCCGGTCAACCCTATCGGACCGGGTTCTTCCTCGCCGACGGCACCGGGGCGGGCAAAGGCCGCCAGGTCGCCTCAATCATCCTCGATCAATGGCTCCGCGGCCGTTGCAAGCACGTCTGGGTTTCCAAGACGGAGACGCTGCTGGAGGACGCGCGCCGCGATTGGGCCGCAGTCGGGGGGCTCGCGCTCGACATCCAGCATCTCAACCAGTGGAAGCTCGGCACCGGGGTCAGCGCCGGCGAGGGCGTGCTGTTCCTGACCTACGCAACGCTGCGCTCGAACCGTGGCGACCAAGGCACGCGCCTCCGCCAGATCCTCGACTGGGTCGGCGACGACTTCGACGGCATGATCGTGTTCGACGAGGCGCACGAAATGGCGGGTGTCGCAGGCGGCGAAGGCCGCTTCGGCGCAAAGGACGGGTCCGACCAGGGGATCGCCGGCGTTCGCCTGCAGAACCTTCTTCCGCGCGCCCGTGTGCTCTACGTCTCGGCGACCGGCGCGTCGGACGTCAACAATCTCGCCTACGCGACCAGGCTCGGGCTGTGGGGGCCAGGCACGGCGTTCGCCGACCGTAAGGCGTTCGTCGAGAGCCTGCGCCGCGGCGGGATCGCGGCGCTGGAGCTGATCGCGCGCGACCTGAAAATGCAGGGGCTCTACGCGGCGCGCGCGCTGAGCTTCGCGGGCGTCGAGTACGACATCCTTGAGCACCGCCTCGCCCCCGACCAGATCGCGGTGTACGACGCCTATGCCGACGCCTGGGCGATCATCCACGCCAACCTGCGCGCCGCGCTCGATGCGACCCGCATCACGGACAGCTTCTCCAAGGAAACCTATAACAGCGGCGCCAAGGCCGCGGCGCTGTCGATGTTCGAATCGACCAAACAGCGGTTCTTCGGCCAGCTCCTGATCGGCATGAAGCTGCCCTCGCTGATCCCCGCGATGCGGGAGGATCTCGCCCGCGGCGACAGTGTGGTGGTCCAGCTCGTCTCGACGTCGGAGGCGATGCTGAACCGCGCACTCGCCGGCTTGGGGGCCGAGGAGCGCGCCAATCTCGACATCGAGCTCTCCCCGCGCGAGTTCCTGATGGACTATCTCGTGGCCGCCTTCCCGGTTCGTCAGATGAAGACGTTCATGGACGACACCGGCAAGACCCGCTCGGAGCCGATGAGCGACATGGAGGGCCGGCCCGTCCTGAGCCAGGAAGCCTTGCAGATGCGCGACAACATGATTGAGCAGCTCGGCGCACTGCCGATCGTCGGCTCGGCGCTCGACCACATCATCGGGCACTTCGGCACGGCTGCGGTCGCCGAGGTGACGGGACGCAGCCGTCGGGTCATTGTTGACACTTCCGGACGCCAGCGCATCGAGAACCGCTCACCGCGTACCAACCTCGCCGAGACCGACGCCTTCATGCGCGGCGCGAAGAAGATCCTGATCTTCTCGGACGCGGGGGGCACCGGGCGCTCCTACCATGCCAGCCTCTCGGCCGAGAACCGCTCGCGCCGCATCCATTATTTGCTGGAACCGGGCTGGCGCGCCGATGCGGCGATCCAGGGGCTCGGCCGAACGCACCGCACCCACCAGGCATCGGCGCCGCTGTTCCGCCCCGTGTCGACCGACTGCCGGGGCGAGCGCCGGTTCATCTCGACGATCGCGCGCCGGCTCGACAGCCTAGGCGCCCTCACCCGGGGCCAGCGCCAGACTGGGGGTCAGGGCTTGTTCGATCCGCGCGACAATCTCGAGAGCGACTATGCCAAGGAAGCGCTGGAGATGTGGTTCCGGCTGCTCGCCGACGGCAAGCTGCGCTCGGTCAATTTCGGCGACTTCCAGCAGCTCACCGGGCTCGACCTTGAGGGCGAAGGTGGTGGACTGAAGGAGGAACTTCCTCCGATCCAGCGCTGGCTCAACCGCATCCTGGCGCTCCGCATCGCGCTCCAGAACGCGATCTTCGACGAATATCTGGGGCTGATCGAGGCGCGTGTCGAGGCAGCCCGGGAAGCAGGCACGCTCGACGTCGGGGTCGAGAGCATCACCGCCGAGCGCATCACCATCCTCGACCGCACGGTGATCCGACGCGATCCGGTGAGCGGCGCTGAAACCGAGATTCTCCGCCTCGAGACGGAGGAACGCTACAAGCCGATGGCGCTCGACCGGGCGCTTCGCTTTCTGGGTGACGACACTGCCCGGCCCATGGTCAACCGCAAGTCCGGCCGCGCTGCGATCCGGTGCAGCACCTTCTCGCTGACCGATGACGATGGCGAGATCATCCGCCGCTATGAACTCGTCCGCCCGACCCGAACCGAGCGGCTCCGCCAGGACCTGCTTCTCGAGACGATGTGGGAGGAGGCGAGCGAGGAGGAGTTCTCGGCGCTGTGGTCTGCCGAGGTCGACGATATGCGGGAAAGAATTCGCACGAGCACCATCTACCTCGTCGCCGGCCTGCTACTTCCCGTCTGGGACCGCCTCCCCGACGAGCATGTGCAGGTTTGGCGCCTGACCACCGACGACGGCCAATCGTTCCTCGGCCGCCTAGTGCCCGCCCCGATCGTGCCGAAGCTCGCCGCGGCGTTCGGGATCGACGCCGGCATTACCGTGTCGGCCGAGGAGACGTCCAAGCACGTCCTCGCAACGGGCGAGACCAGTGCCATCGGCGCGTACCGGCTGAAACGCAGCCTGGTCGCGGGCCAGCAGCGCCTGGAACTGCTCGACTGGCCGTACACGCGCCTCGCCGAGCTGAAGGCCGCGGGATGCTTCACCGAGATCATCCAGCATAAGACGCGGCTGTTCGTGCCCGTTAGCTCCGCCTCGACCGTGCTCGACCGCATCATCGCCTGACGACCCGGGCCGCTCTCTCCGCTCCATCAAAGGGAGGGGAGGGAGCCTTCGGCTTGGTGGGCCTGGGGAACAGGCTCGCGCGACCGTCGGACACGGCGCGCCCATTCCAGACGGAGTACGACCGATGATCCAGTCCGTGAAGGTCAAGAACCTCTCGCTGTCGAAGGACAATGTGCGCAAGCGCAACCGCGAGGTGGGCCTCGAAGAGTTCGCCCAGAGCATCGCCGAACAGGGCCTGCTCCAAAATCTGATCGTCACCCCGCTCAAGAAGGCGGGCACCTACACGGTGAAGGCGGGCGGCCGCCGCTTGCGCGCGCTCCAGCTCCTGATCGAGAAGGGCACCCTGCCCGCCGATCACGAGGTGCCGGTCCTCGTCCTCGCCGACGGCACCGCGTCCGTGGGCGCGAGCCTCACCGAGAATCGTCAGCGCGTGCCGATGAACCCGGCCGACGAGTGCCTGGCCTTCAAGACGCTCACCGAGCAGTTCGGCATGACCGTCGAGGCCGTCGCCATCCAGCAGGTCGTATCGGTCCGCTTCGTCGAGCAGCGGCTGCGCCTCGCCGATCTCGCGACGCCGATCTTCGAGGCGCTCGGTGCCGGCGAGATCACGCTGGCCGTCGCCCAGGCCTACGCCGTCACCGCCGACACCGACCGCCAAGCCCGCGTGTTCGAGCAGATGAAGGCGTCCTACTACGGAAACCAGGTCGACAACATCCGCCGCGGGATCCTGAACGGCACCGTCAAGGCCAACGACGCCAAGGCGCGCTTCGTCGGCCGCGACGCATACCTCGCCGCAGGCGGGCACGTCGAGGGCGACCTCTTCGCGGCCGAGTCGGGCGACGAAACCTGGACCGACGCGGACCTCCTCGAGCAGCTCGCCGCCACCAAGCTGGAAACCGCCGCCGCCGAGCTGGCGCAGGAGCAGGGCTTGGCGTTCGTGACGCCCGTCGCGGCGACCAACGTGCCCTACGACATCGAGCGGCAGCTTCACGAGTTCCACCCGACCGCTCGTCCGCTCACCGACGAGGAGCAGGCGCTGGTGGAGGAGCTCGGCCGCGAGAACGACGACCTCGTCACCGCGCTGGAAACCGACCTTGCCGACGGCACGCCCGAGGCGCAGGCGGCGAACGACCGCATCGACGCGATCGAGCGCGAGATCGGGGAGATCGACACCGCGCGCCATGCCATCGACCCCGCGGTGAAAGCGCAGCTCGGCACCTTCGTCTATATCGGGGGCGACGGCCAGGTCCGGGTCCACGCCCGCCTGTTCAGCGAAAAGCGGCTGGTCGACCCCAACGCCCCGGCCGGCGAGCCCGCCGGTGCCACCGACGATGCCGCGGGCGCCGACGAGACGGACCACGGGCCGAGGTACAGCGCCGCGTTGATCGACGAACTCGCGACCCAGCGCCGCCAGATCCTCGCCGCGCACGTCGCGAGCGATCCCGCGCTCGCGCTCGACCTGACCATCTTCCTGATGGCGCAGAACCTCGTGTTCGCGACCAGCTACGTTCCCGATCACTCGACCTTGAAGGCGAGCGCCGCCCAGATGCCCATAACCGCGTTCCGTGACGAGGCGTCGATGGCATCGCAGACGATCGAGGATCAGCGCCAGCAGCTCGACACGAGCTGGGTCGGGCACAACACCATGACCGCCCGCTTCGACGCCTTCCGGGCGTTGGACGAGCAGGCCCGTGGCGCCTGGGTCGCCTTCTCGGTCGCACAGACGCTGGAAGCCACGCTCAACGTCGCCGACGGGGGACGGGTGAACGGCTTCCACGACCACCTCGGCCGCCTGCTCGGCATCGAGGTCGCCCATTGGTGGCGTCCCACCTCCGAGAACTTCTTCAACCGCGTGAAGAAGGGTGTGATGCTCGACGCCCTGCAGGAGATCGGCGGCCCGATCCTCCGCGGCCGCTACAAGGACGCGAAGAAGGGCGACCTCGCTGCCACTTGCGCGTCGCTCTGCAACGGCCAAGGCATCGTTGAGGCCGAGATTCGCGAGAAGGCGTCGGCCTGGTTGCCGGATGCGATGCGGTTCGACGGCATCGAAAAGCCCGAGCGCGTCCCCGCCCGCTCCACCTTCGTCACCGATGCGGGCGACGAGGAACCGGAGCTGGACGACGAAGACGCTCAGGACGACCCGGACCTGGCCGACGACGAGCAGCCGACCGACGGCGACGAGGATTACAGCCAAGCGGCGTGACGCTTGGACCCCAGTTCGAGGCGACTCGGGGCGGCGCTCTTCGGAGTGTCGCCCCTCTTTTTGTGACCCGATCCCACGCCCGGCGCAGCGCCGGCGCCGCCCGGGTCCGCCTTACCAAGCACAGGAGAACGATCGTGGCCAAGACCACCGACAAGCCCTCGCCCGCGGACATCATCACCAACACCATCATCGACCGCCTGGAAGCCGGTGTACGCCCTTGGGTCAAGCCGTGGCGTCCGGGTTCGGGCGGCCGACCGCTTCGTGCGACCGGCGAGCCGTATCGAGGCATCAACTGCTTCTGGCTCTGGCTCGTGGCCGACAGCGCGGGCTACCTCTCGCGCACCTGGATGACGTACAAGCAGGCCCAGGCGCTCGGGGCCCAGGTCCGCGAGGGTGAGCGATCGCAGATCGCCATCTTCTACAAGTCCTACAGGAAGACCGTGGAGTCGCCCGTCACCGGCGACAGCACGGACGAAATGCGGCGCGTGCTGCGAAGCTACGCCGTTTTCAACGCGGACCAGATTGACGGCCTGCCGGATCGCTTCAGGCCCGCCCCGCTTAGCATCGTACCCCCGCCCGACACGCTGCCCGACCGCGCGCAACGGTTCGTCGACGCGCTCCCTGCGACCGTCCACGTTCGCGGCGACAGGGCCTTCTACGACCGGATCGCCGACACCATCACCATGCCCGCGGTCGAGCAGTTCTCGACCCGGGCCTATTGGGCGTCGACCCTTGCCCACGAGGCCGGGCACTGGACCGGCCACCCCGACCGGCTCGATCGCCGGTTCGGGAAGAAGTTCGGCGACGAGGCTTATGCCTTCGAGGAGCTGTGCGCCGAGATGACGGCCGCGCTGCTCGGCGCGGACCTCGCGCTCCCGACCGCGCACCTCGACGACCACGCCAGCTACATCGGTTCATGGCTCCGCGTGCTCAGGTGCGACAACCGGGCGGTGATGACCGCCGCGGCCAAGGCCGAGGCCGCCGCTGGCTTCCTGCTCCGCGCCACCGGCCTCGCCGAAGAGCAGGAGCCCGACGGACAAATCCGTGAAGCGGCGTGATCGTGTGAGCCCGATCCAGCGAGCTCGCGACCGAGCCGGAGGCCATCGCCGCCGAGTGACCCAATCTGCCCTAGCGTGAGCTGCGCTCCGAGCAACTTCCCTACCAGGAGTCTATCATGACCGAACTGCCCGACACCGGCCTGGCCCAATCGCACGCGCCCGATCTCTCCGACTGGTTCGCAAAAGAGGCGCGGCGCAACCAGCTCGACGCCGAACTTGTGCCGACCAACAAAACCGCGTTGTTCGACGTGCTCGCCGCTTCGGGCACCGTGACTGTCGCCGTGACATTTGATGGTTACGGCGACAGCGGCCAGATCGAATCCATAGACGGCCGCGATGCGCACGGTGAACTCGCGGTGCCGGAAGATGAGGTGACGATCGCCTCGACTAACTGGGACGGAGAGATTGAGCGAAAGGCGATGAGCTGCCGCGAGGCGATCGAGCAACTCGCCTACGATCTGCTGAACACAACCTATGGCGGCTGGGAGAACAACGACGGCGCCTATGGCGAGTTCACGTTCGACGTCGCCGCCCGGTCGATCAGCCTCGACTATAACGGCCGCTACACCGCGGTCGATACCCACAGCCACGAATGGTGAGGAGGCGATCATGGGACATTGCCACCATCACGCGCTCTCGTCGGTTCGCAAATGGGGCGGCATACCGGACGACTATCTGCCGCTCCACCAGTGGTTTGACGAAAGCAAGGCCATTACCGCCGACTTCCGTCACCGCGCGCTCCGGCACCACGCTGAAGGCGTGTTCATGCTGGAGCGGCTGTTCGGCGTGACGATCACAATTAGCACGGGGCGCGTCGTGCCGGTCCGGCTGATCGGCGAGCAGCACATTGTCGAGGACCTCGGCTTTATTCCGAGCTTCGCCGATTGGGTGCGGGCGGTCCGGCCCGAGCTGTGGATGGGACGCGCGCAGCCGATTCACAAGTTGGTCGATCCGTTCGCGACCACGGCCGATGCGCCGATCCGGCCAGCGGCAGGAGAAACGTCATGACCGTGACCTATCCGCTGCGGCTGTTCCTCGACTGCTCGACTGCGCACCTTTCCTTGGCGGCGAGGGCTTATCTCCAGACCGATGACGCCCTCGCCTCACCGACGCCTTACGGCTGGTTCGTCTATGCTAGCGAGGAGCCAGGCGAGCGCGTTCCGTCCGACCTCGCGCAAGCCATGGCGTATGCGCGCTCGCTCGGTGCCGAATACATCAACTTCGACCGCGATGCTTTGGAAATCGCGAGATTGCCGGAGTTCGAATGGGCCGACTGACCTCTGAGTAGCTTCTTGCCAATAGACTCTGACGAAGCCCGGGCATTGCGCCGGGCTTCTTCGTTTATGGAGACAAAACATGGCGGATTATTTCACTCACTTCTCATGCATCCTCGATCTCGGCTCGGCCGTGAACGTCGTTCGGGCACTCACGATTTTCGAGGATTACGCCACCGCGTTGGAGGCCGACGAGGGCGTGGAGCCCGGTTTCGATCTCGAGGCCGATCCGGACAGTGGTCCCAGCGCGCTGTGGATCCATAGCGATGGCTTTGGCGAACCCGAACACGTCATCGCCTTCGTGTTTCGCTGCGCCCAGGCATTCGACCTTCACGGTCGCTGGGGTTTTACCTGGGCGCTGACCTGCTCAAAGCCGAGGCTCGATGGGTTTGGTGGCGGCGCGCAGCTCCTCGATCTCGGCGAGCGGCGCAGCCTCGCGTGGCTCGACTGCTCCCACTGGTTGGGCACCGTTCGCGAACCGGACGTCCTGCTTACCGAAGGCGTCGGGATCCTCTGACCGAATCCTTGCCAATAGGCGGCAAGAGCCCGACCGTCGCGCTGGGCTTCTGAAGCAGGAGACCTGAGATGGCGATCCCCGACTTCGCCCGGATAAACTTTGATGCGCTCATGCGCTCATGCGCGCAGTCGGTGCCGGCGACCTCGCGCTGATGGAACGCCTCGACGCTCACACACGCGAGCCGCGCCACGTCCTGTGCGCGGTCGGCCGGGATGGCGCGGCCTTTGTTCTCACGCTGTTCGGGCATCTCGCGCCGGGCAATCCGTTCGAAGCTACATGCCGCCGGACGACCGTGATGGCCATGATGCCGCTGACCGCAGACGGGAGGGGCGTCCGACCTGCTCGCGTCGCCCACCACCCGCCGATGGCCTGTCTCATGTGGAATGCCTGCGCCGGTCGGCGAGCTTGCGCAACGGCTGTCGCCGTCCTCCGCTATGCTACGGCCCTTGGGTGCGCGAGCTCACCTGTTCCCGGCGCGACCGGCTTCCGCCGCCAGGACCGCCCCGGCGCGTTGGAGGACAGTCATGACATCGCACGCAAACCAAACCGCCCGCCCTTCCCCGCCGATTTTCGTGTTCGGCTCGAACCTGGCCGGTCGCCACGGCCGGGGCGCTGCTCTCTGGGCTCGCCAACACCGCGGCGCGATCTACGGACGGGGCATCGGGCCGCAGGGCGACGCCTATGCCATTCCGACCAAGGACCAGCACTTGAATGTGCTTTCGCTGGACGTCATCGAGGGCCATGTCCGGCGTTTCCTGGCCTACGCCCGGGAACGATCCGACCTCCGGTTCGAGCTCACCCCGATCGGCTGCGGGCTCGCCGGGTATCGACCCGACCAGATAGCGCCGATGTTTGCCGACGCGCCCGGCAATGTCGTCCTGCCCGCGTCATTCGCCGCGGCGATCGCGCCGATACCGGCTCGCCATGACCCGGGCGAGCTGGCCTATGGGCATCAGCCCTGATGCCCTATGCAGGACAACATGGATCAATACCGCACTGTTGAGGCGATCGCCACGGACCCCATCCGTTTCGGATCGTTCGTGGTCGTGAACGCCGACCACTGCTCCCCCGACCCGGCCTGCGCCGGGGTTGGAGGCATCGCCAAACGGCCTCACCAAGCCGGCGCGGTCGAAAGCTATCTCGCCGGCGAGACCGTCACGGTCCTGAACGATGGGGGTATCCAGGCGGACCTCACCGACGGGCAGCGGTGGGTCGAGCTGCGCAATGGCCGCGTCGTTCCACCCGACGGCCACGACACTTACCGCGGCCGCTGACCAACCAGGGGTAGAGGAGAGGGAGCCTTCGGCTTCGTGAGCGCGGGCTGCGCTCATGAAGGAGATTGGCCCCATGTTCTACGACACGCTCTACCGGCACGACCAGGCGCTGATGCCGGACGGCCTGGAAACGCTCCCGACAGCGCTCCATGCCCTCAACGCCGCGGTCGACGACTGCCGGCAGGCCGGCAAGCCGATCGCCCGCGATGCGGCGATCATGCTCCTGATCCGTAACCTGGCCGACGTCGCCGAGCGGTCCGGCTCCAGCGTCGCCGAGCTACGCTTGCGCTGCGCAGCCGAGCGCGCCGCGGTCGTCGCCGCCCATGCCCTGCTCGCCATCGCTGGGCATAGCGTCGCGGGCGACCCCGCCGCCAAGCGGACCTTCCACCGCCAGGCCCGCCGCGCCCTCGCCCGTCTCGCAGAAGCGATCGGCCTCGAGCCCAACACGGCACTGGTGAACAGCGCACTGGGCACGGATCAAGACGATGGCACCAGCGAGCTCCGCCACGCTGACATGGCCATCCGCGTCGTACCTCGCAGCTTCCTCCCCGACAGCGAGATCAGCTTCAACCGCTGCGTGGACGGCGAACCTGCCGGCAAGGTCCATCTCGCGCCCATCGCCGAGCTGCTCGACCCGCCCGCGTTCTCGCGCCGCCTCGCCACGACGATCGGCACCATCGGCGCGCTCCGCCTCGCCGCCTGAACCCCCCACCGAAAGGAACCCCTCATGGGCTGGCTCTCCATGCGCGACACCGGGCGCTTCGCTACCGCACGCGCCTATCTCGACGATCAGTTCACCTATGTCCGAGACGACCACCGGCTGACGGTGCTGAAGTCGTCGATGGTCGGCAACACCTATTACGCGGCCGCCGAGCGCATCGAGGGCGACGGCAAGCGCGAGGTTTTCGCGGTCGTCTGCCTCACCTTCTCGCGTCCCGCCGCGCCCGACGGCTACACTTTCGGGTACAAGGACATGACCGAGCATATGGGGCCGAACGAGAGCGACTGCCCCGCCTCGATCCTCGACCTGCTCACCGATGTGGCAGGCGAGTGGCCGAACAACTGGCGCGCGCGTTGCCGCGCCAACATCGCCAGGCGCCGCCTGCTCGCCGCCAAGCCGACCCCGAAACCGGGACAGACTATCGTCTTCGAAGAGCCGCTCCGCTTCAATGATGCCGTCGAACGCACCCGTTTCGAGGTAATCGCCGGCCCCAGAGGAAAAGGGCTGCGCTACCGCGACATCGACACCCGCCAGGTCTGCGCAATCCCGGCGGTGAAAAAGCGCCGCTACCGGCTTATCAACCCGGCCGTCGCCGTCGCGCAGGCCGCATCGTGACCCGCGCGCCCGTGATGGCGGCCTGGGGGGCCGGCGTGGACTCGACCGCCATGATCGTCGAGCTCGCCGAGCAAGGCGAGCCGATCGACATGGTGCTGTTCGCCGATCCTGGCTCGGAGAAGGCGGGCACCTACGCCTTCCTGCCGATCTTCCGCGCCTGGATGGGCGAGCGCGGCATCCCGTCGGAGGTCTGCCGCTACCAGCCCCGCAATTTCAAGCACTGGCCCCCCTACGCCACGATCGCCGAGAACATGCTCACCAACGCCACCCTGCCCTCCGTCGTCTTCAGCCGGGGGTCGTGCTCGCAGAAGTGGAAGGTCGACGCCCAGGATGCTTGGACGGCCGGCTGGGAGCCGGCGCGCCGGTGCTGGGACGCCGGCGATCGCGTCGTCAAGCTGATCGGCTACGACGCGTCGCCCCGCGACACCCAGCGCTACCACCATGCGATCGGGTGCGAAGATCCGCGCTATGCCTACCGTTACCCCTTGCGCGAGTGGGGATGGGACCGCGAGCGCTGCGAACAGCGCATCGGCGATGCCGGCCTGCCGGTCCCGCCCAAATCGAGCTGCTTTTTCTGCGGGAGCATCAAGCCTGCCGAGGTGGAGGAGCTCTCGGCCGACGAGCTGCGGGTCATCGTCCTCATGGAGGCGCGTGCGAAACCCCGCCTCCGCAACGTCGATGGCCTGTGGCGACGGCCCGTCATCGGCCGCCGTGGCGCGACCCCTCGCCCGGGCACCATCACCGAGTTCATCCGCGCGCGCGGGCTGCTCCCTCAGGCCGAGATCGACCGGATCGTAGCGACGGCGCCTACCGAGCTGCTCGCGTTTCAGGCGGCCCAAGCAGCACTTCCACTCGAGGCGCGGACCCCGATGGGCCGCTGGCTCGACGACTTCAACCGCGGCGCCGATGCGCTCGGACAGGAGGCGGCCCATGCCTAATCCCATCACCAAGCGCTTCACCGTCGAGGGGACCGGGGAGTTCCCGCTCGACATGCTCCGCTCGGATCAATGCTGGCCTGCCAGCGCCGACGACGCTGCGCGCATCGGTGCGCACCATGCCATGGCCGATCCCGGCGGCGTCCGCGCCCGCACGGTCACGCTGGAAACCGCCGCGAAATACGCTCCGAACCGCCAGCGCTGGCTGTCGTTCGGGTGGCGCGTGATCGACTAGGGAGGGGAGGACGCCTTGGGCTGTCGGTGAGCCTGATGCTCGCTGACCCGAAGGAGCCCTGTCATGCACAGCGTCGCCGTCTATCTCGTCCAGCGCCTCTATGGCGGTCCCGAGGAGGGTGGCGGGTACTACGAAGCCGGCGAACTCTGCACCACCCCCGAGCTGACGGCCTTCGGCATGACATTCCCGGCCGGTCGCGAGGGCCGCGCCGTCAGGACGGCGACCGAGGTTCAGGCGCTCCTCAATCGCGACTGGAACATCGACGATCATGCCCGCCCGCTGAGCAGCGTCCTGAGCGCC
>CAXTTU010000005.1:30567-33405 GCA_964247225.1 uncultured Sphingomonas sp.
GTCGCCCAGGTCCACGATGGCTGGCCTCCCCTCGCCTTTCCAACTGAACGCCCCCGTTACGAGTGACGGCTTGGCGCTCACGTTTGCCCCGACCTCCAAGGAGCCGATCCGATGAAGACCTTCACCGTTCAATGCGAGTACCCCGCGCTGTATCGAAGCGAAGTCACGGTCGAGGCGGAGGACCCCGTCGCCGCCTGCCGTGCCGCCATCGACCTTTCTGGCCAGTCGGACGCCTGGAAGGGCCTCGACTGGGAGCAACCGTCCTACGTCGTCGCGCTGGCGCAAGGAGCGGACGTCGACCCCTGGCAGCGCACTCCCGAGGGGGCTGATACGTCGGTCCTGCCCGTCCCGGGCCTGTTCACGGATGTAGCGAAGCTCGCGGGCTATGCCGCGACCCGGAGCGAGGACCTGGTCCTGCAACTCCGCATCATGGTCGACGCCATCGGTGGTGACGGCAGGTTGCGGATCGACCCAAAAGCGATGGTGCGCCTGTGCGCCACGGGGAAGGCGATCCTGGACGATGTCGATCGGTGCGGTCTGCCACCCCAGGGACCGCGCAGCAACGAGGGCGTGTCCGCTTCCGCCATCGCATCACCCGAGGCCGGCTAGGCCTTTCGCCGGAGGGATGCGGCACTTGGGTCGCCGCGAGGCGTCCGCAACCCCGAAAAACCGGGCCGTGTTGCCGCGTGCCGCGGCTGCCCGCTCCACCCCGGTTTTCGGGGTTCCCCTCGGCTTCGCCTCGGTGCGGCCGCCTCTCATTCGGCGACCCAGGAGGTGCGCATCCGGCGGATAGGCCGCCGGCACGATTAGGTGAAGGCTCTCGACCATGAACACGTCCCTCGCCGCCGCGCTCTCCGCCCTCGAGCTCGGCCACCTCGAACCCCGTGACGACCAACTGTCCGGCATGGCGCCGCCTCCGACCGAGGCGCTCGAACAGACCACCACCGCGATCTGGAGCGACCTGTTCGCCACCATGTTCAACACCTCGCTGGAGCGCGACATCGAGGAGGTGGGCTGGGGCCTGGTGAACCTCTTCCACCGGGCCGCGGCCAAGAAGCACGCGACCATCGACCGCCTCACCGATGAGATCAGGCTCCTCCTCGCCGAGCAGGACGGGTCCGAGATCAACACCGTCAACCTCGAGGAGAAGATCGAGCTCGCCAAGAAGATCGAGGAGGCCGCCGGCTGCTACGAGCACATGCGCGACGTCGCTGCGGTTCACTACATGCGCGAGACCGGCCGTTCCTGGGCGCCCTCGACCGGCAACCGCATCTCGCTGGGCGTGACCTCGGCGATCATCGACGGCCGGGCTTTCCTCCAGGCGCGCCGCGACCGGATCCGCGACGCCAACACCGCGCAGGGCACCCCCGTCGTGTTCGCCGGTGGACGACTGACCTTCAAATCGGACGACGACATGAAGGCGTTCGGGGACAATCTCCTGCGCACCCTCAATGCCGTCCGCGAGCGGGTGGGCGATATGTACCTGGTGCATGGCGGCGACATGAAGGGAATCGAGCGCCTCGCGGCCTCCTGGGCCGAGCAGCACGGCGTCCAGCAGGTCCGCTTCGGGCTGGACCGCAAGCTTGGCGACCGTGCCGGTTTCCGCCGCAACGAGCAGATGCTCTCGCTGAAACCCCGTTACGTCATCGCCTTCCAGGGCAACGGCGTGACCGAGCGCCTGGTGATCGACGCGAAGAAGGCCGGCATCAGCGTGGTCGACCGTCGTGGTCCGCTGGGCACCCCGCCCGCCGCGCACGTCATCCAGCGCGACCGCAAGGTCGCCTGAGCTCACCTTCCGGCCGCCGGCACGCCGGCGGCCTTCCTTTCCCGCGGAGACTCATATGGCTGCGATCGTCACCGGCACCGCGCATTGCGCCAAGCCGGGTTGCACCGTGACCTGGACCAGAGATCCGGCGCTCGAAGTCCCATGTCCCGATTGCCGTGCCGGAGTAGGCGCACGATGCCGACGCCCTAGCGGCCACGCGGGGGCTTTCACCGATCTCCACGCCGCCCGCGACCTGCTCGCCGACGCCCGCGGTGCCTACGGCCGATGCCCTCTGGGCATCTGCGGCGCCGCAAGCCGGCCGAAGCAATCCGCCTTCGACTTCTGAGCCGATTCCGGCATGATCCCGCACAGGAGCGCCTTTATGTCCTCGCCCAACCCGTTCCAGACCTTCGCCCATTGCTGGCGCTTCGCGCTGCGCCGGGCTGCGGCTGACGGCGACACCTTCCACGTCGTCGCCACGGACATTCCCCATGCACCTCGCGTCGTCCTTTCCGAGCGCGAGCTGTTCGACCGCGACGAGCTCACCCCCGACGACGTCGAGGCGTCGGCTGACCCGTTCCTGCCCGGCTTCGGCATCGGGGTGCGATAGTAGAGGATGCTTTGGCCTTGGTGAGCGGTCGATGTCCGGCCGCGTTTTCACCGGAGGTTCCTATGGCGCAGCAGACGTTCATCATCGGCCCCTGCCCGGCCGAGGAGGCGCCGGCCCAGCTCGGCATCACGCCAGAGTTCGAGCGATTGAACCGCCTCGAGGTCGGCTGCTACGAGGCCGCCCTCGTCGCCACCTATGGCCCGCCTCCCGCAGGAGCGGGGTTCAAGCGCGAAGCGTCCACCCACGACTTCGGCCGCTACGTCGAGCTGGCGCTCCGGTTCGACGATCGCGACGAGACCGCCACCAACTATGCCATGCGTGTCGAGGAGGGCGTCGGGCGCTGGTTCCACGCCGGCTTCACCGCCCCGGTTAAGTATCCGTCCAGCCACGCCCCGGTGATCCACAACGCCGACGTCGACGCCGCGATCGGGTCCGCGATCAGCATCATGCGACCGCCCTACCC
>CAXTTU010000006.1:0-5160 GCA_964247225.1 uncultured Sphingomonas sp.
CGCCCACTGGCTGCGCGACGACGCTGCGCAGCAACGAGCCGGACGCGCTCGCCGGCGCGCCAACGGCGGCGTTGGCGGCGAACGCGAGGCTCCGCCCACCGCCCAGCGGCACGAACGCGCTTGCCGGGCGATTGGAGGACTGACCCTGCCACGGCCCGACCGGACCGGCGTCGCTGGCGAACCCGAGCCGCCTATCAGCGGACGAGGAACCGCGCGGCAGCGGACCATCCGAGAACTGGAGCGCACCCGACAGCAGCCCCGCCCCGCGGGCGCGCACGCCGGCGTTCCCGGTCATGCGGTAGTCGCGGCCATAGCGGTCGAGCACCGTGAGCGCGCCCAGCCCGCCGTTCAGCGCGGCGGCGGTCGCGGTACCGCCGAACGCGGGCGACACGGACAGCGACGACCAGTGGGCGATCACGTTCTCGGCCTGCACGAACGATGACGCGGGTGCCTGCGCCTTCAGCGCGTTCTCCAGGTTGAGCAGCCCGGCGCCGAACTGCTGGTCGACGCCAACCGGGCCCAGGTCGGTCGCGGTGTCGAGCAGGATGCGCGCGATCGCCTTGCCGCCCAGCTGCGGCCAATACTGCTTCAGGATCGCGGCGGCCCCGGCGATCGCGGGGGCGGCGAAGCTGTTGCCCGTCACCGTGACGGGCTGGCCGCCGACGCCGACCGACTGCACCTGCGTGGCGACCACGGCCAGCGTCCGGTCCGCGAGGTCGCCGGGCAGGCCGTTGCCCGACGGCGCGCTACCGTCCGGGTTGAGGCGGATGCCGAACAGGAACCAGTCCCTGTTCTCGCCATTGGCACCGACCAGCGCGCGCGTGATCGTGCCGGGGGCGGAGCTCTGGTCGCCGACGTCGTTGGAGACCGACTGGACGAGCAGCCGGTCGGCGGCGGCGACCTTGTCCATCGCGGCCCGCTGGTCGGCGGCGGTCTGTCCGGAAGACGTGCCGTTGAGGCTCATCGAGATCGCGAACGCGCTGTGCTCGACCGCGTAGGTCAGCGCCGGGGCGATCAGCGCCAAATTGGCGTTGCCGCTCTCGCGAATGGGCGAGGTCGCGGTGACGCCGTCCAGGTCGGGCGCGGCGATCTTGAGCGCGAGCAGCGTCGCCTCGGGCGCGACGCCGTGCATCCCTGCGCCGTCGCGCGCGGCGAGCGCGATCGCGGCGGTCTCGGTGCCGTGCCCGTCCACGTCCTCCAGCCCGAAGTGCACCGTCTCCGGCGCGCAGGTCGCACAGCGCGCGATTGTGCTGTCGAAGCTCCTGCTGTCCGGCGAGATGCGGCCGGAGAACTCGCTGCTCGCCTGGGCGACGCCGGTGTCCACGACCGCGACCGTCACGCCCCTGCCGGTCAGGCCCTTGGCATAGGCCGCGTCCGCCTTGATGCTGGTCGCGGCGGCGCTAACCCGGTCCTCGGCGGTGGCGGTCGGGGTCGGCGTGGGCGTGGGCGTGGGCGCCGGTGATGGCGTCGGGGTCGGTGGGGGAGCGGGCGTGGGGGTCGGCGTTGGCGTCGAGACCGGCGGGGCGGTCGAGCCAGGCGAGTTCACCGCACCGCCTCCGCCGCAGGCTACGAGCAGCAGCGCGCCCGTGACGACTGTTGCCGATGTGAGAAGCCGCCCCGTTCGGCGGTCGTGTCCGCGACCCATGTTGCACCCCCCGTTCGGACGGTGCGGTCGCTGGTGCTCCAGCCGGCGGCGCCGTCCGTGTTGACGGGACGGCGCCGGCCCGAAAGCCGGAAGTTGAGAACTCGCGATTAGACGAGCGCGGACGCCTTTAGGCCCGGAGGCCCTGGACATGCGCGTCCGCCTCCCGGCCGAAACTGGTTCGACCGGGCATACGGCTACTAATCGCGGGGTTCTCACGCCCCGGTCCGCCTCTCGGCGAACGGGCCATGTCTAATCCGTAGGCGTTAACACGATCAATGCGTCATCGCGGTGCGAACGCGACTTTTCGAACGACTTCGCAATGGTTCGCCTTCCACTCGATACGAGGCGGCGCTGGGCGGTCGACACGGCCGGGCTGCCCGCCTAGCGCGGCCCCATGTGCAACCGCGCCCGCCTGAGCTCTGAGCCGGAGACATTGCACGCTCGCTTCGGGTCGATCTGGGCGGCGGATGCGGTCCGACCGAATCGCGATCCCGTCGAGCTCACCCCGCAAGGCCGCGCCTACGTCGTGCGCCAGGAGGCGGACCGGCGCGTGCTGGACGTCATGTCCTGGGACGTGCTCGGCGGACAGGCCAAGTGGCCGATGACCAACGTCCGCAACCTTGCCCTGCCGCAATGGCGCACGCTCGCCGAGAGGCCGGAGAACCGGTGCCTCGTGCCCCTCACCGAATTCTGCGAATGGACACCCGAGCTCCACGACGTGGGCGGCGGCAAGCCGATCAAGGGCGAGATGTGGTTCGCCGTGCCGGCCCAGCCCATCTTCGCAGTCGCCGGCTTCTGGCAGCGCACGGCCAAGGGGACCGGCTTCACGATGGTCACCTGCGATCCGAACGAGCTGGTCGCGCCCGTCCATCCCAAGGCGATGATCACGGTCCTGCACGAGCGGGACTGGAGCGCCTGGCTGTCCTGCCCGCTTGGCGAGGTCGTGACCTACCAGCGTCCATACCCGGCCGAGCTGATGACCGTGCGCGGGCCCGTGTTCCCGACCCGGCGGCCCAAGGCGTGATCGCGGATCGGCACCTCGCCTGGGCGATCGCCTTGGGAGGACGCGGGCGTCGCCGTTCCGGCCGGCACCGGCCCGACCGCATTGACACCCGCCGACGGGCGTGAACTAACGGACGCGAGGTCGGCGACGCACGGCGGCCTCGCTGCAGGACGAGCACGATGGTGGGCACACTCGGCAGGCCGGTCCGCATGCGTTCGACGGGCGACGCCGAACTGGACGCGGCCGCGCCGGTTCGATTGGCGGCGGCCGCGGCGGCGCCGGGCTGGCTTCCCGGCATCGGCTTCAGCGCGAACCCCCTCGAGATCGCGGAGGCGATCAGGCTGGTTCGGCTCGGCAGCCTGTTCGGACTCGCGATGTTCCTGACGACCGTGCCGCCGCATCCGTCATTGATCCGGATAGCCCCCGACATGGTGCTGGTCGCGAACTGGCGGCCGGGGCTGCACGCGTTCTACCTCCGGGGCGCGGACGGGATGTGGCGTCAATCGGTCGTCGGGCGGGGCACGCCCGACGGGCAGCTGCTCGCCGACCTCACCACCCTCGCAAGGGCCTACGGGCGCCCGCTGCCGCCGGAGGTGCTGGCGATGGCGCGGCCCAAGCAGCTCAACGGATCGCCGAAGCTGCAGACGACGAGTGCCGGGATCGCGAAGGCGATGGCCAACTCGAACGATCCCTGCAACCAGCTGCCGGGACAGCGCCACCACATGATCCCGGCGTCGCTGATGCCGGTCCACCAATACTTCCTGACGGCCATCGACTTCACGCTGGATCAGGGCGACAACCTGATCAACCTGCCGTCCGACGGCGCGCAGCAGACCGGCATGCGGCAGAAGTGCGGGCAGAACCGGCCCCTCCACAACGGGCGCACCGCCAACATTTACGAGCGGGCCGTCAGCAGCCAGCTGAACACGATCGAGGGCGAGCTGAACTCCGGCGAGATCACGGCGCAAGGGGCCAAGGACAAGGTGCAGCGCCTGATGTCCCTCATCAGGAGCGAACTGGAGAGCGGCCGCTACGCGAACGTCAACGATCCGGCCCTGTCCCGGACCATCGCCGGCTGGCGGATCTGACGGTGCGCCTGTGGCTGCTCACCGAGGATCCGGCCTCCTCGCAGATCGCGGCATACCCGAGGAGCTCGGGCCGGGTCCTGAACGGCGCGGAGATGTTCGAGGCGTCGATTGCGTTCAACGCCTCGCTCCCGGGCAACGGGCCGTGGTCCGACCCCTGGCCGCCGGACTTCCCTACACCGCGGGTCAGGTTCGCCGAAGCGCGCCTGCCCGACTACAACCTCGTGCAGAACCTGACGTTCGCATCCGAACGGATGCGGCGGGCAATGGCGCTGCCCGACGACGTCGCGCAGTTCCTGCCGGTCAGGAACGTCAGCCGGCCACCCCGCGCGCGCGCCGCGCGCTACTCGCTCCTCCACGTGCGGGCCTTCGCCCGCGCCGTCGACGGGGAGCGTTCAGACTGCCACGTCGACCGGGTCGTCTCCGCAAAGACGGGTGCGGAGCTCGTCCGCCTCAAGGGCCTGACCGCCATGCGGTTCCTGCCCGGCTTCGTGCCCTCGGCTGACCTGTTCCGTGAGGCGACTGCCCCCACGTTCCTGCTCGCGACCGACGCCCTTGCCGAGCGGGTCCTCGACGCGGGCTGCACGGGCGTGCAGTTCCGGCATCCGCTATGGTTCGCGCCGGGGTCCGAGGAGGTCGTGAAGACACGCGACGGCGTCGCTCGGATCGTCTGGGACGCGAAGGGCCGCAACTACGAACTCGTGCCGCTCGCCATCGACGAGGCGGATGCGGGACCTCCCGTCGCCGCCGACTGACGAAGAACCCAGCCTCCGAGCTGGAGGACCCGCCGACGGCCTCGCCGTGCTGGCGGAGTTCGACGCCGTCGCGGCCACGCAGAGGTGTACCATCGGGTCGAGGCTCGGGGCGAGCCTAGAATGTGCAGCCGCTCAAGACCGTCGGATGCGATGCCGATGTCTGATATCACCTCGGCGAGGCCGGGCGACTCCGGGCTTGGTCAGGTCAGGAGCCCGGCGATCAGCGGCTTGCCTGTCTGGTAGACCAGCGAACCCATGCCGTAGGCCCGGATAAGCCAGTCGCCCGCATCGGTCGCCTTCTTCGCCGCTGTCACCCGCTCGTAGATCGCGCGGACGACCGCACCCACGTTCTGCAGCACGGCAGCCGCTTCGGGGTTGGAAGCGGGATCCACCCCACTTCGCTCCAAGAGCATGTAGGCGGCGAGCACCTCGCGCAGGGAGTCGAGAGTGTACCCCCAACCGAGCCAGCCGAGCCTATCCAGTCGGAACCTGAGCTGCGCCAGCCCTTCCATCAGCGCCTGTCTGATGAAGTCCTGCTCCGCAAGCTGATGACGCCCGAGCCAGTCCAGCAGCTCGGAGACCTGCCCGCTGAGTTCCGCGACCTCCTCGTCGGAAAGACGGCGGTAGGCCACCTGCTGACGCACCAGTCCCGACAGTGCCTTTATGGGGGCC
>CAXTTU010000006.1:5170-31899 GCA_964247225.1 uncultured Sphingomonas sp.
TCCTCATGGAAGTCGCGGAGAACGCCTGCCGCACGGTCGCGACGTGACCGACGATCTCGGACCGCAAGTCCTCGTCAAGATCGAGACCGGCGACGATCGTCTGGAGCAACGAGCACCTCTCGCTGATCGTGAACACGACCTGAAAGAACTCCGGCGACCATGCCTCGACCTCGAACTGAGCGGCGAGGTAATCCTCGCCCGCTTGACCGTTCTGAGCGCGGAGCCGTTCGCAAAGTTCGGCCATTTCGCGTGCGGGGTCCGTAAGAACAAGGGGCTGCTCTTCCATCCCGCCGCCATAGAGCGCCCTCGCTCACCGCGCCAATACGGACTCGTTGACCCTGACGCGGTGCGCGCAACGCGTCCGCACGGGCAACCGTCCTATCCGGGCCGCTCCATGCCTGTTGCGGGATTACCCACCTATCACCCCGCTGAAGCCGGCGGCTCGAGCGTGCCCAGCCAGGCGACCAGCGCGAGGATCACGATGACGCAGGCGGTTTCGGCAGCGAGGCTCGCGCGCAAGGCCCGCAGCGCACGCCCATGATCGCGCGCGGCGATCCGGGCCTCCAGCGCCGGCGTCAGCCGGAAACGGTTCAGGGACGCGAACCCGAGCATGGCCGCGAACAGCGCCAGCTTGGCAATCAGCAGCCGCACGTAGAAGCTCGCGCCCAACGCCGTGAGGTGGCCAAGCCCGACCAGCAGCCAGGCGTTGACAAGACCGGTGACGACGATCGTCGCGACCACGACCGAGCCGATCGCGCCGAACCCGTGCAGCGCGCGGTGCGTCAGACCTAGGTGCGTGGCATCCACCATAGAGAGGGGACGCGTCACCAGCAGGACCAGGCCGAGGAGCGCTCCGATCCACATGGCGGCCGCGAGTAGATGGAGGACATCGGCGACGACGTGCACCCACCCCAGCGGTCCGTCGTCCATCGCCCCGTGCCCCGCCCATGCGAGCGTCGCCAGTCCCACGCCCGAAGCGAGCGCGACCGCGCCCAACCCCAGCGTCCGACCCGCTCCCAGCATGGCCGCGACGCTCGCCAGCGTGAGCGAGACCATGCGCGCCTTCCATGCCGTCCCGACGCCAGGCTGATCCAGAAGCGCGCCGATCGCGGCCGTGTCGATCGGCCAGACGGGCGCTCCCGCCATCGTGGAAGCCAGCAGCACAAGCGTCGCAGCCGAGAGCAGCAGGCCCAGCGTCGTCCCGGAGAGCAGCCACGGCCGAAGCGCGAGCGCGTCCCGTTCGGTCGCGCGAAGCCCGTAGAGACCGAAGGCCGACAATCCGAACGACACCGACAGCGCAAGGTAGAGCGCGAACCGGACCCCGATCATGGGCCAGCCCAGCACCTGCCTACCTTACCGAGAACGCATAGCTGCCGGAGACGCGGTGCGTGTCCACCGATACGACGTGCCAGGCGACGCTGTAGCGGCCCGCGCCGAGCCGCGCCTTGGGCGTGAACACGAGTGTCCGCCCATCGGGGGCGACGGCGGCGACGCCCGCCAGCTTCGCGCCGGGCGCGTTCGGCGCCGTCAACTCGGCCTTCGAGAAGGCAGGCATCAGCCGCTCGCTGAACCGCAGCTCGACACGCCGCGGAGACGCCGCGGTCGCGTTCGGGGCCGGGCTGGCGCCGACCAACCGGGCGTGCGCGTCAGCCCGACCGACGGTCGCAAGCAGGACAACAGCGGCGAACAGGTGCGAGCGGGGCATGGGGCAGTCTCCGGGCTGGTGATGGTGGAGCAGCATCAACGAAGCGCACGGCGCAGAAGCTGGGCGAGTTCATCGAGCTTCGCCCGTTGCGCGAGCGGATCGCCGGAGGCGACCGCGTCCGCGACGCAAGCGGCGGCGTGGTCGTCCAGCACGTCGCGCTCTATGCGCGCGAGCGCCGCCTGGAGCTGGGTCAGGATGTCGATGCAGTAGCGGCCGTCCTCGACCATCGCGGCGATGCCGCGCACCTGTCCCTCGACCCGGCGCAGGCGGCCGAGCTGCCTGCGATGGTCGGCGTGGGGGTGGTCCGGGCAGTCCTTATCAGCCATACAGCCGCATATACCCCCGTGGGGCATATTGGCAAACGCCGGATCATCGGTAGGGAGTCCGTCATGCAGAGCTTCAGCGTCGGGGCATGTGCCCGCATCCTGGTGGTGGCCGTGGCGCTCGCAACGCCCGGCGCGACGTTCGCCCAGGCCATGCCTGGGATGGTCATGCCGGCGACCCCCGCCCAGGCTCCCGCGGGCCCGCAGCAGCAGAATGAGCACCAACGCAGCGCGGACCCCCAAGCCGGGCGCGACATCGGCAGCATGGGGCCGATGACCGGCATGGACCAAGGCGCGATGCAGGGCGACGGCATGGCGGGAATGAGCGGCATGGGCGGGATGACCATGCGCGCCGCGTTCGGCCCCTACCCGATGAACCGCGAGGCGTCGGGCACGAGCTGGCAGCCCGACGCGACCCCGATGCAGGGCGTGATGAAGACGTCGGGCAAGTGGACCTTCATGGCGCACGCAATGCTGAACGGCGTCTACGACAGTCAGAGCGGCCGACGCGGCGACGACAAGGCGTTCGTGTCGGGCATGGTGATGGGCATGGCGACCGGTGCGCTGTCGCCGCGCGACACCGTGCAGTTCCGCGCCATGCTGTCCCCCGATCCGCTTATGGGATCGAATGGCTACCCGCTGTTGCTGGCGACGGGCGAGACGGCGAACGGGCGTGACCCCTTGATCGACCGCCAGCACCCACACGACCTGTTCATGGAGCTGTCCGCTTCCTACAGCCGCAAGGTCGCCGACAGGGGATCGGCGTTCGTCTATTTCGGCCTGCCCGGCGAGCCGGCGTTCGGGCCGCCCGCGTTCATGCACCGGTTGTCCATCATGGACTCGCCGGAGGCCCCGATTAGCCACCATTGGCTCGACTCCACCCACATCACCTATGGTGTGCTGACCGCGGGCGTGACGTGGGGCGGGGTGAAGGTTGAGGCGTCGCGGTTCAAGGGGCGCGAGCCGGACCAGCACCGCTACGACATCGAGACGCCCAAGTTCGATTCCACCGCCGCACGGGTGAGCTGGAACCCGACACGCACGCTCGCCTTGCAGGCGTCCTACGCCTATCAGAAATCGCCCGAGCAGCTACAGCCGGACGAGGACCAGGAGCGTTGGTCGGCGAGCGCGATCTTCACAAAGCGCGTCGGCACGGACGGTTGGTTCGCCAGCACCTTCGCCTGGGGCCGCAGGATCGACGTGGACCATGGCGAGCACGCGAAACCGCTGGACGCCTACATCCTGGAAGCGTCGCTTGCGCCTGATGACCGTTGGACCGTGTTCGCGCGCGCTGAGCGCATCGAGAACGACGAACTGCTTCCCGCGCCCGGCCAGGTGAAAGGCCCCGAGTTCACGGTCGGCAAGGCGTCGGTCGGCGCTATCCGCGACTTCCGCCTGTCCCCGGCCGTGAAGGTCGGCATCGGCGGCCTCGTCGCGCGCAGCCTCACCCCGGGTGGCCTCGACTCCGCCTATGGCGGCGACCGCACCAGCGGCATGGGGTTCGTCCGCTTCAAGCTCGGGATGCGCGCGGGCGCATTCTGACGAAGCGTCGGCATGGCGCGACGATCCGACGAAGACGACCATCTACTGGATGGTGATGCCCGAGCATGTTTGTCACCACGGGCTGAAGCCGTGGACCTCCTGAAACGGGAAGGGTTCGAGGTGGACGACGACCCGCTCCGCACGCGCGAGCAGACGGACAGGTTAGAGCCGGTCATCGGGATCCCGTTAAAAACGTTTGGTAACACCGAGGAACAGGCCTCGCCGTCGGCCATATTGTGCAGCCGAGATGCCGAGCCCGCTGCCGTTTCGTATCTGGTAGACCCGGTCGAACACGTTCACCACATCGAGCCGAACGGTCAGTTGCTGCCCCGCCGACCCGAGCGAGATGCCGTGCTCCCCGCCGAGGTTGAAGGTGACGTAGCTCGGCTGCTTGTTGAGGTTTGCGAACCCCGAACGCAGCCCGTATCCGTAGAGCAAATCGAGGTAAACTCGGCTGCCATGCGTCGCCCAGGAAGCACCAGCGCTGGCGCTATACTCGCCCTCATGGTCAAGCTTAATTTGGTGATTGGCGATGTAGGCCAGTTCGTCGAGTGGGAACTCATATTGGGCAGAGTTGATGTCAGTGGCGCTGGTGTTCACATAGGAGACGTTGCCGAACAGGTTCCACGGCCCGCGTGCCCAAGTGGTGGACAGCTCGCCGCCATAGATGGTGCCGCGTCGGTAGCTGAACGGCGAAAGGATCACCGCCGTCCCGAACTGGCCGAGGTCGCCAAGGTTACGCGCGCGCTTGTAGAAGCCATCCGCCGTGACCTGCCATCCTGGCCGCAGCACCTGCTGGATTCCGGCGTCGAGATAGTCGGAGCGCTCCACCCTGGTCGGCGTCGCGGTGAAGGTTTCCGGCGCTTCCGTGGTGCCGGCGAACTTGGAGAGAGAGGCCGGCGAAAGATACTGCGCGGTGGGCGGCGCGAAATAGCGTGCGTAGCCGAGGTGGAGCGTGGTGGCCGCGCTCGCCGCCCAGACTAGATTTGCGCGCGGGCTGAACTGGCCTTCGTGGTCGAAATTGGCGTCGAAGCGATCGTAGCGCGCGCCATAGTTGAGAGTCAGCGAGGGCGTGAGTTTCCACTCGTCCTGAAGGTACAGCCCCGCCTCCCACGCCCCGTTGTCCGCGGCGTCGGCGATGCGGATCGGCGTCTTGGAGGACTGCGCGCCGTCGCCGTCGACCGCGAACACCAGCGTGTCGCTGTCGCGGTGTTCGGCGGTATGTTGTGCGATGAGCCCGAAGCGCACTGTGTGGTCGGAGGCCAGCGCATAAGAAGAGTCAGCCTGAATGCCAGCGGTGAGAAAGCGCTCGGTGACGTCGGCGGCGACACCTTGGAATACGAGATCGCGCGTCCGGTCCGCGGTGAAGGCGATGCGACCATAGCGGACATAGGGCGAGACCTGGAAATCGAGCGCGCCCGCCTGCTTCTGGAAGGAGAGGACGAGATAGCCGTTGGTTTCGCTCTGCCGTTCGTCAACGTCCCGCGAGCGCACATCGCTCACGCCAGCTAGTTGGTAAGCCGGCACCAGCCCCGGCGTGTCGGGCAGCTCGAAACGGGCATAGTTGCCGTTGGTGATGATGCTCAGGCGGCTGCTGTCATCGATGGGGTGAGAGGTGAAAGCGAACAGCTTGCCTTGGTCCGTGTTATCGTGGAGCGGGCTGTAGCTCGATGTCGGGTTCTCGATCCCGACGCCGTCGTGCAAGTAGCTACCCGAAACAAAGTATTCGTCGCTCGTGCCCGTGCCGCCAATCTGGAAGGAGGGCTGCAACCGGTCGTTGGTGCCGCCATATAGGCTGATCTCGTTACCTTTGAGCGACGCTCCCGACTTTGCTGTCACGTCGACGATACCGGCGGTGCGGAAGCCGAACTGCGCCGGCAGCGAGCCGGTGACGAGGCTGACCGAGCGGATGATGCGGGTGTCGAGTTCCTGCCCGAAGCCGTTCAGCCCCTCCGGCAGCAGCACACCGTTGATCCGGTAGGTGAGACCGCCATGCTCGCCCCGGACATGCTCCTCGCCGAAACTGTCGAGCACCACACCCGGCGCGCGCAGCAGCACTTGGTTGAAGCTGGCATTGTCGCCCTGTGGAGTCGCGGCGAGCTGCGCCGGGCCGATGGTGTAGCTGACCGCGCCCAGGTTGGGCGCGATGCGGTCGCGCGCCGCGTCGAGCCGGCCGGTGACGACGATATCCGACCCGGTGCCCGTCTGCGGGGCAGGCACGGCTTGTGTATCGGTCGGATCGGACGTGGGCAAAGCGGTCTGCGCCTCGCCGGCTTGTGGTAGGGCCAGACCTGCGAGGAGGGCCGGCAGCAAGCACCGGTGCGTTGACATGCTGGCTCAGGTAGCCAGGGCGCACAGACTTAGCAATGGCTAAGACGTGAGCCAAGTGCGGCTTTGTGCTACGGCCATGCGCGATGACCGACAATCCAGTCTCCACGCTGCCGAACAACTCCTTCGCCAAGCGGCGCGCCGCAGCCTTCCGGGCGACGCGCGACGCGCACTCAACCGAGATGGCCGAGGATTATGTGGAATTGATCGGTGACCTCATTGCGGAGCAAGGCGAGGCGCGTTTGACCGAACTCGCGCAGGCGATGGGTGTTGCCCAACCCACGGCGGGGAAGGTTGTTGCTCGCCTGAAGACGCTGGGGCTGGTCGATGGCCGCCGTTACCGCTCATTGTTTCTGACGCCAGAAGGTGAAGCAATGGCTGACCGTTCCCGCCAACGGCACCAGCTCGTAGTGGATTTTCTTTGCACGATCGGCGTTCCGCGAGAGACGGCAGAGATCGACGCCGAGGGTATCGAACACCATGTCAGCGACCGGACGCTTACCGTTTTCAGGGACAAGCTGGCAGGTTGATTCTCGATTGCTTCGGGATTTAGAGAAAGCCGCACTATACCCATTTCTCGATCCCAATCGGGACGGTCCCCAGCGCTTAGCGTGCGTTTTCGACCATTCTCTAGCCGGTCCTCAACATCGGTAGCGAGGGCAGCACCAACTAGAAGGTCGCGCCGGCATGGATGGCAATGCGCTTTCGCTACGACGGCATGGCAAACGATCTGCCGATGAGAAATGGCCTTCCCGCTACGGCAACACCGGAACCAGATAAGCTCCGGATCCGTCAGCGAAGTTGATCGAAAGGCTACCCCGGTCAACCGACCATGTGCGTGCTGTATCCATAAGCCGCCAGAAGCGGTCGGCTGTGACCACGGCCGAAGTATCTCCGCAGCCGACCACGGTGACGATGCCGGCACCAGTTCCGTCCGCGTTGACTGTCCCGCGCAACTTACCGGGTGCGCTGGCCCATTGGAGCTTGCCGGGTCCAACGTCATTGCACGCCGATGTGCCGGTCACCGTGCGGTCGGGATTGAATCGCAATGTAGCGGTCCTCCGGCTGGTCACTCGCTCTCCTTGCAATACTCGCAAGGCCCAGACCCGACCAGAAACGCCGGGTTGGGCGACAGCCGCAGCATCGGGAACAGGTGTGCAAGCGGCTAATGCGCTGGCGACCAGCGTCGTCACTCGCTTCACTTCGTCGCCCCCCACCCGTCCCTCACCTTTGCACCTAGACCTAGCCGACCCTTCGGCCGAGAACCAAAAGCGTAATCCGCTGTCCAACAAACCCCCGTTTTGCGGAGGTAACTGGCGCTCTGGCCAGACCGTCCGCTAGGCTCGTACGCCAAGTCGCTTTGTTCGGAGGTTCGCCATGTTCAAGCTGGGATCATCCACCATCGAAAAGGTGGTGGACATGGACCTGAACGGCATGACGCTCCAGCAGCTCTTTCCGGCACTGGACGACAAAGTAGTGGAGCATCACCCCGGTTGGCTGCCCGAAGGCACGGTCGACGCTGAAGGTCATGCGCTGCTCAGCATCCATAGCTGGCTGGTACGGCATCAGGGCCTGACAATTTTGATCGACACCGGCGCGGGCAACGCCAAAGCGCGCCCGCAACAGCCGGTGCTGGACCACCTCAGCAACCCGTTTCTCGAGCGGCTGTCGGCCGCAGGTGTTTCGCCGGAGGAGGTGGACGTGGTGATGCACACGCACATCCACTCGGACTACGTCGGCTGGAACACTCGGCTGGAGGGCGGGCGATGGGTGCCGACTTTCCCCAACGCCGAGGTTATCTGTTCCGACCTCGAATGGCGCTATGGCGCGGCATTGGGGGAGGGCGACGAGGACGGCATCGCCGCGGCGCGGCGCGAAGCCGGGCTGGGCGAGCCGATCCGGATCCCGGTTTCGGGCACCTTCGAGGACAGCGTTCGGCCGCTGGAGAACAAGGTCCGGGTGCGCCGCGTGCCGATCAACGGCGCGGAGGTTCTGCCCGGCGTCCGCTTCGTCCCGACGCCGGGGCACAGCGTCGACCATGCCTCGATCGAGATCGTGTCGGACGGCCAGGTCGGGCTGTTCAGCGGCGACGTGTTCCATCACCCGGTCGAGATCTACGCGCCCGAGCTGGTGAGCAGCTTTTGCGAGTTCCCGGATGCCGCCCGCCGTTCCCGTCGGCGCTTCATCGACCACGCGATCGAGCGCGACGCGACCGTGTTCACCGCCCACTTCCCGCTGTCGTCGTGCGGACGATTGACCAGGAGCGGCGACGATGTGGTTTGGCGCTTCAGTTAGAGTTGAACTGCGCTGTTCAGAAGACGATCGTTTTCTTGACGCCGTTGCGCGGGGCGGCGCTTCGCCTAGCCGCTCCTCACCTTTGCACCGAGACCAAGCTACCAGATGCGGCACATCTTCTCTGCCGGTCGTACCATTCCATCGCCTACGTGGCATCCAAAGGCGCTCGCAAAGGCGGGCAGGTTCGAGAGCGGTCCGTTGACGCGAAACTCGACAGGTCCGTGACCGTCGCGCGCAACCCCAGCCGCCAATCGCTCGAGCGTTTGGGCCGTGCAATATTGCTGCGCGTAGCGGTAGAAGAATCGCTGCTCGGGGGTACGCCCGTCAGTCCCGCGCACCGTCATTGCCGCTCCGAGACGCGAGGCCAGCGCGGCGTGAGCGAGCCGGACGCCGCCTAGATCGGCGATGTTTTCGTCAGCCTGTCGTTTGCCGGGATTTTTGAGGCCGGGGGCGGGCGTGAACGCATCGGCCTGATCGATCACACATTGTTGCCGCTGGTCGTGCGCCTTGATGTCCGCTGCCGTCCACAAATCGTTCGGTCGACCTTCCGCGTCGTCGGTATGATCTTCGAGCACATGCGTCAGCTCGTGTCCGAAGATCGCGCCGTAAGTGGCGAAATTGGCTTCAGGGGACGCCTGCGCTGAGAAGCGCGGCGGCATCAGGAAAGCGGCCGTCATCACCAGCGAGTTGGAATAAGTGTCGGGAAAGCCGTTGGGGATCACAAGCCGCGCCGAGGCCATGCCGATGCCGACCCAGGGATACACTTCCTCCTGCCATTGCGATCGGTCGCGCAGTTTGCCAGCACGCTCCCATTTCTGCTGCTGCTCGAAACGCCGTGCCGCGAGCACGTTGGCCAGGAAACGGCGATCATCGAGTGCGAAGTTCCCCGTCGCTGGCCAGCGATCGGGAAAACCAATGTGCAGGTCCTCCTTTTGCAGCTTGTCCACTGTCCGAGCCCGCGCTTCAGGCGAAAGCCAGTCGTCATGCCCAATCGAGGCGATTACATAGCTGCGTATCTCCTTGGATAGGCGAAGCGCCTGCGCCCGAGCGTCATTGCCCAGGATGCGGGTGGCGAACTGGCGTGAGAAGGACACGCCCATCGCCCGCACGGTCGCATCACGACACCTTTGGTCGGGATCATCGACGTTGCCCCGCAGATAGACAGGCAGCGTCCGCAGGACCGGTGCATAGCTATGGGGCAGCTCGCCGCGCAGCGACAGCAGCAATCGCCAGCGAAGATAGGCGCGCAGCTCAGCGGGCGAGCGATCATGGAACACCTTGCCGACTGCGCTTACATAAGCGCGCGACGGCACTTCCACGCGCCCGCTGCCGCGCTCGCCGACCAGTCTGCGATATGCGGGCCAGTTCAGGTTCGGAGCGAGCGCGGCGACCTGAGTCCAGGTGAGCTGCGGTTGCGCGCCCTCCCGGTGCGAGTCCGATTTTTGCGCCTTGTCCAGCTCCGTCGTGATCGCCGCAACCGACGCTGCATCGCGGCCGGCGCGTTCCGGGGGTAAGCCGGACAGCTCGAACATCTGCTGCACCTTGCCGGTGTCGCCGACGGGATCGGCCGCGCCCAGCGATCCATACCAGCGCGACCAGTCGGCCGGATCAGGGGTCACGTCCAGGACGAAGAACGGCTCGACCCCGATCGCGTCGAGGTCGCGAGATGCCGTAATCAGCGCCGTGCGGGTTGGGGCCTCTTCGATCCGCGTCAGCCAGGTTTGTAGCAATGCGTGGTCGTCGTTCGATTCGTCCGTCATGCTCCGACGGCATGACGCATAGAAGGTTTTCAGCCGGCCGAGTTCGGAGCCGGGCGCGGCAGGCTGGCGGAAAAGCTGCTCAAGCTCCGCCTGAAGGCGGGCATCGAAGGCATCGTCAAACAGCGAGATTTCGGGGCGGCTCTCGGTCGGCTTCGCCGAAGCCAGGAAGCCGCCGCAGGCGTGTTGATAGAAATTGCGGCACGCGGGGGTAGAAAGGTCGAGCGCGCGCACGTCCACGGTCGCCGTTTCCAGGCTCGGCTGGGTAGGCTGGACCGCCAGCGTCGCGCCAGCCGCCAGCAGCATTGATCCGACGGCCACGAAGCCGAGTTTCAGCAAGCCGTTCGAATGACGCATCACGCTTCCCGCTTCTCATAATCAGCTCGGTGTATTGCTCTAGTATGACGCGTGATAAGTGGGCGTCAACGATCGGGTTAGAACCGAACCTCACGCTCCTGACCCGCCCCGGCACCTATCCCATCGCTAGGTGGCTATATAGAGCTATGTTGCCTGGCCTAGCTATGTAGGATCGGCTATACCCGTTCGTGGCCAGTCCTGCCAAGGATGGCTCGCAGGGGTGTACCCAGAATAGCTATGAGAACACGACCATGACCGACGACGACCGGCACGCAACCGTGAAAGGCGCCCGCGTGTACCTGCGGGTCAGCACCGACGAGCAGGACCTTGCCCGGCAGGAGGCGATCGTCGCCGCGACGCGCGGCGCGGGATACTATGTCGCCGCGGTCTATCGCGAGAAGGCATCCGGCGCGCGCGCCGATCGGCCCGAGCTCTTGCGCATGATCGCCGACCTGCAGCCGGGCGAGGTGGTGGTCGCCGAGAAGATCGACCGGATCAGCCGCTTGCCATTGGCCGAAGCCGAGCGGCTGGTCGACGCGATCAGGGACAAGGGCGCGCGGCTGGCGGTGCCGGGGATCATCGACCTGTCCGACCTGGTCGCGGGCAGCGCGGGGGTGGCGCGGATCGTGCTCGAGGCGGTGCAGGACATGCTGCTGCGGGTCGCGCTCCAGACCGCGCGCGACGACTATGAGGACCGGCGCGAGCGGCAGCGCCAAGGCATCGCGATCGCGAGGGAGAAGGGCCGCTACACCGGGCGCAGGGCCGACCAGGCCCAGCACCGGCGCATCATCGCGCTACGCGAGGCGGGCATGAGCATCGCCAAGACGGCCGAGCTCGCACCGTGTAGCCCCGCGCAGGTGAAGAAGGTGATGGCCCGGCACCGGGCGAAGGCGGTCGCTGGTTCAAACGGCGAGATGGTCTGAACGGAAGCGCGGCTCGATCCAGAAGTCGGCATTCAGGTCGCCTTAGGCGCTTCCCGAAATTGATTGTTGGTTCAGATGGTGCAGGTGGAATTTCGACTACGCGCAGTGTGGCGCATGACGTGAGGCTGTCGGACGCCGGGCGGTGGTGGTCAACCACGTCCCGCGCAGCATCATTTGGGGGATATGCGCTGAAGGACAACATGGTTGTGCGCTGCGTGGCCCTTTCTCTCGCGATCGCCTATGGTGAGCCAAACCGGGGCTTGAGAGGCATTTAGGGTCGAGAGATGGAGGAGGCGTCAGCGATCGTCGAGCAACTTGATATGTCGGGTCACGGCACTGGCGTTGAAGTCGAACAATCATCTCCCGACGAAGCAGAAAAGATCGCGGAGCCGTTCGATCCGGATGACATCGACGTCGTCACGCGATCGATGACGGTCGACCTCCTCTTGTCTCGCACCGAGTCAGAGATGATCGATCTTCAACCTGATTTCCAGCGGCGCTGGGGCGTATGGGACGCCCGGCGTCAAAGCCGGTTGATCGAGTCATTGTTGCTGCGAATTCCTTTACCTGTCCTATACGCCGCCGAGGATGAAGACGAACGCTGGGAAATCGTCGATGGGATCCAAAGGCTCTCCACTATCGCCCGGTTCATCAAGCCCCGGATTATAAACGGGGACCCGCTCATCTTGACTGGGCTGGAATATCTTTACGATTACGAAGGCAAAGACTTCGAGGGGCTCAGCTCGCGCCTCAAGATGCGACTCCGCGAAACCGAGCTAATCATCCATTTAATTCGCAAGGGCACGCCACCAGAAGTCAAATTCAATATCTTCGCCCGGATCAATACCGGAGGCATAGCGCTGTCCGCGCAGGAACTACGACACGCCATCACTCCGGGCAAGGCGCGCGATCTTCTCGAGACCTGGGCGAACCTGCCGGCGTTCATTCGTGCCACGGATGGCAGCGTCCAGCCCATTCGCATGGACGATCGCGAACTTGTACTTCGCTTCGCCGCTTTTTACCTGCTCGGACTGGAAAGCTACAAACAGCCGGACATGGACGGGTTCCTGATCACAGCTATGAAAGCGATCAACGGGACCGACGACAAAGACTTGGCGATCATGCAGTTCAACTTCATCAGCGCCATGGAAACTGCCTGCACGATTTTCGGTCGCGATGCCTTTCGTAAGCGGTTCGACAGGAGCGCGGGTCGCCTGCCAATCAACAAGGCTGTCTTCGAAGCTCTCTCGGTCAACCTGGCGCAGCTCACGCAGGCGCAACTTGCAACCCTAGAACAGCGCGCAGAGGCACTGCGCGATGGCTTTATGGCGCTCTGCCACGATCGCTCCTTCGAGAGCGCAATCTCGCAAGGTACGGGTGACATCCGAAAGGTTAACCGTCGGTTTTCAGCAATCAACGATCTGATCGCCGGGGTTCTCGACAATGCTTGACTATATCGGCCTCGAAAACTTCAAGGCGTTCGACGACATTGAACTCAGCCTCGGGAACCTAACTCTCCTGTCAGGCCTCAACGGCAGCGGCAAGAGCACCATCCTGCAGGCCATTGGCGTGCTGCGTCAATCGTTCGACGGAAGCTTTCTGCTCAATGGCGAGCTCGCTCTCAATGGCGAGCTCGTCAATATCGGTACGGGTCGCGACGTCTTGTACCAGGGCTTCGATTCCGCCGAAATTGCGATCTCGCTTGGTGAGACCAGACAGGGTCAGTCGGTGTCCTATCGCTGGCAGGCAGCGGCCGACCCCGACGCTGATGTGCTAGTCTGCTCGGCGAAGCCGGCAACAGGCGAGCTTCCGCTGCTCGATTTGTTCGATCAGGGATTTCAGTTTCTGCGGGCCGACCGGATCACTCCGTCTGTCACCTCGCCGAAGTCGCAGAACGCGGTTCGGCAGCAGCGGTTTCTTGGACCGACGGGTGAGTATACCGCGCACTTTCTCCTCGAATTCGGCGAGCAGATTATGACCGCCGACATCATCCGATCGCCGCATGAGCAGCGCGCGGGCAGCCTCATCGCGCAGGTCAACGCCTGGATGCAGGAGTTCAGCCCGGGTGTCCGGATTGAACCAGTGCCAGTCCCGATGACCGATCTCGTTCGCTTGGTCTTCTCGTATAAAGGCGAGGGAGCCGCGTATGGAGAGCCGCTCCGCCCGACCAATGTCGGTTTCGGTCTCACCCACGCGCTTCCCGTCGTCGTCGCGTGTCTTGCAGCAAAACCCAACACGCTGCTGGTCGTCGAGAACCCCGAAGCGCAGCTCCACCCGCGTGGGCAGGCGTCGATCGGGCGATTGCTTGCGCTGACCGCGGCCAACAACGTCCAGGTGATCACCGAAAGCCATAGCGACCATGTGCTCAATGGCATTCGTCTCGCCGTGAAGGACGGTTTGCTCGCGCCGCGGCAGGCCAAGCTGCATTTCTTTACGCGCAATCCCGGCGAGGCCAGTAGCTATGAAACTCCCGCTTTGAGTTCGGAAGGCCGGTTGTCCTATTGGCCTACCGGCTTTTTCGACCAATGGGAGAAGAGCCTGGACCGGTTGCTCGACTGAGCCGCGATGCCGCTCCAGCTCTTCCTCAATGACCTATCGGCACCGACTGCCAGCGTGCAGCGTGCACAATCCATCTCCTACCTCAAAGCGTTAATCGAAACGGTCCGCGCAGCGCGGGACATCGACAATCGCCTGATCTTAAATTGCAATCAGCCGCTCAACGAACTGGCGCTCGGCCCCGGCCTCACGATCGCAACGATCCGCAATGATGGAGAGTGCGTCGAAGAGAGCCAATATCTAAAGACGCTCAACAATCGCGCGCCGCTCAGTCGGGTGCTGGCGGAGGCCGAAGGCCCGGATCCCGAGAGCTTCGAATACAGGATTCCGGCCGCTGCGCCGCTCTTTGCGGGCAGCCCTGCTAAGGCGCTCGGCCTTGCCCATCTTCTCAAGGGTCTCGGGGTCAGCCTTGCCTTCGATGCGTTCTGGCGGTCGCGCGAACTGGTCCTCGATCTGCTCGAACTCAATGCCAACGGGGACATCGCCCAAACCTCCGTCCTCGCCCGCAACGCGAGCGCCGCCGCGGACATTGCGGCACATGAAGCAAGTCTGCGCCACGATCTGCGGCCACCTATTTATGATGGGGCTGATCTGTGGGCGCATCGGACCGATCTTTTGCCCAATCTTGAATTCATCCCCCGGACGCGCGCGCAAATTGAAGGCATCCTCGCCGGCGACCCGTTGCTCGAACAGGTCTGGATTAAGCTGTCAGGCATCGACCAGGCGATCGCAACCTGGCGCGTCGCGCAACCGCATCCTATGTTCCCCTTTAACGTTAGACCCGAGAGCCGTCGACGTATGCATCTCGTCAGGTTCAACGATGCCGATGGGGTCGAGCGCACCTTCAGCTATCATAGTGATCTCGCGCCGATCGAGGGGCGTGTGCATTTCATCGTCAAGAGCGAACCGCGTCGTCACGCCTTGATCGGGCATGTCGGTCGCAAGCTCGGCATTGGATAATGCGCGGCAGTCGAATTGCGGGACTTAATCTCCGCCACTCATGCCCAAGTGTCGGCTTTCCCGTTTCGGTCGCTTACTTACTCTACCGGCTTGAACACAATTCAGCCTAATCAACACAGGGTGTGAAGTCGGCCGTGGTTATCCCTCTTGGTCCGATGTGAGCACCCAAGACGATGCGCTGGACAACTAACTCGGCGACTGTGACCGATTCTTGTGATCATTCTCCACAAGCCCTGCGGCCGACGAAAGGGGACGGGGAGCCAAGCTTATGACCGGCAATGGCGACATCTGCAGGCCGGCGTTCGCAACCAAGGTCGCGACGAGCGAACGGAAATACGGATACACCGCGACCCGCCCGACCCGCCCTATGAAGACCTCCCCGTCGGCTTGCGAGCACTGCCCGTTCACATGGTAGGTGACAAGGTAGGACGCGTTGGCGCTGAGCAGGCGCTTGCGTCCATGCCGGCAGATCACCTCGTAATGGAGTACGCCGTAGAGTCGCCCGGTGTCCTCCGCCACGACGATCTCGCCCAGGTCGAAGTTGACAACCTTGCGCCAAGCCGACGGCTCGACCTCGAGGGCGTCGGGTTTGATCTCGAAGCGGCTGTTCAGAAGCCTGATGCCGCGCATCTCGGTGCGGCCGACGACGGCGTTGTAGCTGCCCGCATCGACCTGCCTCGGATCGCGGGGCGAGGTGACCTGCTTACGCGGCATCTGCCCTGCGCGCCTCCGACGCCCGCTCGGCCGACGCCCATTCGTTACCCGTCGAGGGCCTAGACGTGTCTTTGGAATGTACCAGCACAGGTATCATCCGGTTGCCGTTCGAGACGTCGAGCTGATCCAGATCGACCTCACCTGCGATGGTCCAACCGGACGAGGGGTCGGCCGCGCCTCGCGCCTCCGCTATGCGACGATCGAACTCGGATTTCGCTATCAGCACCGGCCGCTCCTCCAGATTGTGGAACACGCGGGCGATGGTACGGATGGTCATGTTGCTGGCGTCATCTCCGAACATCTGACTCACGCGCGCCTCGCTCACGCCCAGCCGCTTGGCTAGGTGCGAGTGCTTTATGCCGTGATCATTCAGCAGCCGCTGCATCTCGGTCTGTACCATGACCAGGAAGCGTTCCTCCGACAGCCCGATCGCGCGTTCGGCCTGATCACCCGACGCATCCCCGCAGATGTGGTTGGTCATGGTCGTCTCCTCTTCGTGTTCCCGCTCGCTTCCAACGGCAGGACGCCCTGCCGCACGTCCGCGTTGCGTTTCCTGGATTTCGGCGCGTCGGTGGGGTCGGAGTCCACGACGATCCGCGTCACGAAGAACGCGTTCATCGCTCCATTGGACGCGCGGCGTCCGTGCAGAACGACGCCGCAGGCCTCGATCGCGCCCACATCCGCCTCCGGATGCTGATCCAGGTCCGGCGCGATCCATCGCAGCCAACCTGGGGGAAAGTTGCCCTCGCCGTGCCCGCAAAGCTGTTCGAGAATGGCCTGCAGTCTCAGGTAGGCCCTCGTGGGTACGCCGCAGAATACAGCCCAGTCCTTGTCGCACATAGCCACAGCCCAGTGCGCGCCCGTGAAACGCACCTGGGGGATTTCCGCCACAGTTCGCCTCGACTGACGCACCCCGGCACCTCTGCGCTTAAGCTAGGCGTTAAGCCCCGCACGGTCCAGCGGTAATTCCAACCCGCCCCTACTACTTGACTTTTTCCAAAAGGTTAAGTTATATATTAAGAAAGTAGACTCGGCGGCGTCTGCTGGGAGCGTGAGGAGAACGACATGAGGCCTGTTCTGGTGACCAATGAAGCGGACGAGCTGCCCAAAGGGATCAGCCGCGCTCGCGCCCTCCCCGATCCCGGGCTGCGGACGCTTTGGGACTCGATCGTGATCCCGGGCGAGACGCGCGACCGGCTTGTCAGCCAGGCGGCGCTGAACTTCGCGGTCCGGGGCCGGGTCGACCGGGCCGTTCTGCCATTGCACGGCATCATTTTGTTGACCGGCCTCCCCGGCACCGGGAAGACGTCGCTCGCGAAGGGACTAGCGAACCGGGTCGCCGAGACCTTCCCCAAGCAGTGCTTCCGCCTTCTCGAGGTGGAGCCGCACTCGCTCACCAGCTCGGCGATGGGCAAGACTCAACGAGCGGTGTCGGACCTATTCGGGCAGACCATCGCCGAAGCGGCCGCCCTCGGCCCGACCATCGTGCTGCTCGACGAGGTCGAGACGCTGGCCGTCGACCGGACCCGCCTCAGCATGGACGCCAACCCGATCGACATCCATCGCGCGACCGACGCGGTCCTGGTCCAGCTTGACCTGCTCGCCGAGCGGCACCCCGGTCTGCTGTTCGTCGCCACTAGCAATTTCCCCGGAGCGATCGACCAGGCATTCCTCTCCCGTTGCGACCTAGTCGTCCAAGTCTCGCTGCCGGACGCTCAAGCTCGTACGGCTATCCTGCGAATGTGCCTTGAGGGCGTGGGACAGACGTTCCCAAGCATTGCGGCCCTAGCGGCCCGCGACCTGTCGGGGGTCGCCATGGAGAGCGACGGCCTGGACGGCCGCGCGTTGCGCAAGATGGTTGCGAACGCGATGGCGGCCGACACGGAGACGGCTCTCGATCCCAACAAGCTGACCATCAATGGCCTGATCGCGGCGGCGCGGGCCGCCCGCCTCAGTCGTATCCGCGACGGAGCGACGAAGTGAGCACGGTAGCAGCACGCGCGTTCGCGAGCTCGCCGGCCCGTGCGGCGGACGAGACATGGTCGGCCATCGTGGACCTGCTCACCCGCGGCTCCGCCGGTGCCAAGCGCGACGAGCTCTGCTCCGTCGCGGGCACGGCGTCCTCACTCATCGCCGACCAAGCGCCGGAGTCAGCACCCATTGTAGTAATGTGCGACGGCCCGCGCACCCGCGTCCGCTGCGTCTACGACGAGAACGCGATCGACGGCACCGGCATCAACGAGGAGCCGCTCGGGTTCGACCCGCTGAAAGGCGACTGGAAACTCTCGCTTCCCTGTCCGGATGAAGACCTCTCTTGGGTACAGGCGAGCCTCGCGCGGCACTCCGAACGGATCACGGCCAGAGCCCTGTCTGAATCGGTCAAGGCGAGCGCAGCCGAGTCCGCTGTCACCTTCGGCGCGGCCTTCGAGATCGACCCAGCGGGGTTCCTGTCATGACGGCGGTCGCGGTCAACACCTACACCCACTCGGTCACCTACGTGACCGATAATCTGCTCAAGAGCCTCAAGGACGTGATCAGGATGTCCGGTCTGGACCCGTCCCAGTTTGTCGGCAGCTGGGACTCCAGCCGGCGCGCGGTTTCCGCCTGGCTCGGCTCCGGCCACCTCCGCAAGGTAATTCTGGAGATTTTTGATCCCGCCAACGACGACCTCGTCGTTCGCTGGGATATGGACATCGTCTATACTTATGGTGGCGACGGAGGCTTCTACACGGACACGGAGCAGTTGCGGTATCACATCCGCAAGGCCGGCCTGGCGCCCTCGGCGGCGCAGTACCGCATGGTGCTGAACCACGGACCGGGCGCCCCCGACGTCGAAGGCTGGTCCACAACCACGCTGCGCAGCACCGACGGCTTCACGCGGCAGAGCCTCGGCTCCACCATCGACCATAGCGGGCTGGGTGCCAACGCGTCCTATTGGAGGAAGAACTGATGCTCACGCTCGACGAGGCGTTCCGCAAATTCAAGAGCCGCCTGGAGCTGAACACCAAGGAGCAGGACAACGCCTCCGCGCGCCAGAACGAGGTGCGCGACCACTTGGTCATGAAATTCGCGGTCGAGCGGAGTTTCCTGACGGGCTCCTACAGGCGGCACACGAAAACCAAGCCGCTAAAGGATATCGACATCTTCTTCCAGCTCGGCGCGGCCGAGCGCCACTACCGCGACGAGTCCCCCAACGCGGTAATCGACGCCTTCTACGACGCCCTGGTCGATAAATACGGCGCCTCGGCCGTCCGTAAGCAGACGCGCAGCGTCAACGTCGACTTCGGCATCGTCGTCGACACCGACGACAACACCGACTACCGGGTGGTCAGCGTCGACGCGGTGCCGGCGTTCGCCGACGGCGACGATTACGAGATCCCCGACCGGGACGAGGGCAGCTGGATTCGCACCAACCCCGAGACCCACGCGGCCAAGGCGACCGCCGCCCACCAGGCGTTCTCGTCCGAGTGGAAGGGCCTCGTCCGGATGGTGAAATACTGGAACAACAATCCCGCGCACGGCGAGAAGCCCGTCAAACCCTCCTTCCTGATCGAGGTGATGGCGCTCGAGTGCCTCTACGGGGGCTGGGGCGGCCGCTTCGACTACGAGCTCCAGGCGCTGTTCGAGACGCTCGCCGACCGGATCCACGACGTGTGGCCCGATCCGGCCGGGCTGGGTCCCCCAGTAAGCGACTGCATGGATGCCGCCCGCCGCGCTCGGGCCCACCGTCTGCTGAAGGACGCTGCGCGCCAGGCCACGGTCGCGATCGATCATGCGCGGCGTGGCCGCAACGGGGAGGCGCTCAAGGCTTGGCGTCAGCTGTTCGGCCCGAAGTTCCCCCTGTCATGACCGCCTGGTCCCTCTCCGCCGTCCTCTCCGCGCTCCACGACGACATCCAGCACCGGCTGGGCGCGGTGCGCAGGACCATGGGTCATCCGGGCGCAAAGGGCGACGGAAGCGAGAACGTCTGGCTCGAGCTGCTCGGCTCCTACCTTCCCGAGCGCTACAGCGTCGCACGCGCCTTTGTTGCCGACAGCAACGACAAGTTCAGCCAGCAGATCGACGTCGTCGTATTCGATCGCCAATACACACCGTTCATCTTCACCTACGAGGGGCAGAAGGTCGTGCCGGCCGAGAGCGTCTACGCCGTCTTCGAGGCGAAGCAGGCGATCGATGCCACCATGATCGAGTACGCTCAGGACAAGGTGGCGAGCGTCCGGGCGCTGCATCGGACGAGCCTGCCGATCCCGCACGCGGGCGGCGTGTTCCCGGCCAAGCCGCCAATCTCGATTTTGGGAGGCATTCTCAGCCTCGAGAGCACCTGGTCGCCGCCGCTCGGCCCCTCGCTGGCGAAGGCGCTGTCGGCGGGAACCGGTGACCGCTCGCTCGACATCGGCTGCGTCGCCTCGCATGGACATTTTTTCCGCGCGGGCGCGGATTTTCAGATCAGGGCGGACGGCAAGCCGGCCACCGCCTTCCTGCTTAAGCTGATCTCGATGCTGCAGTTCAGCGGCACCGTGCCGATGATCGACGTCGAGGCCTACGCGCGCTGGCTGGCGGATTGAGGTGAGACCATGGGTGTTTACGCCATCAGCTTCAGACTGCACGAGGACCCTACGAGGTCGTCCCGCTACGATTCTCTCGTCGAGCAAATCGGCAAGTGCGCGACGGTCTGGGACGAGACCACCTCGTTCGCACTGGTCGAGACATCTGAGTCGCTGAGCGAGCTCGAGCACAGACTTTACTACAAGTCGACGATCATCGCCTCCAAGGACCTGCTTCTGGTGTTGCGGCTCTCCGACGATCCCGCGATCCTTCGCGGCGAAGACCGGATACCCTCCACGCTGCGTCGGCTGCGCCCGCGCGTCACGGCGCTCAATTGAACTCGCCGCGCAGACCTGACCTCCCGCGGCAGAACAACCGCACGCCTCCGCCAAACAGCAGCGCGGGTCGATCGCTTCCGGCAAGCGGGCCGGCTCCGAACCGTCCGCAGGTTAGGTTTCGATGCTGCGCGGTGGTGATCAACCGGGGATGAGCATCGAACGGCACAGCCGCACGCGACGCATCGAGTTGGGGCGCTCGCTGCTAGGTAGACGCAAGATCTATCTGGACGCGTGCTTCTGGATCGCGCTTAGGGACGTCGCAGCGGGCACCCGCACGGGCGGGGCGGAACGCAAGCTCCTCCACCATCTGCGTCGCGGAGTGAGCTCCGGCCGGCTTGTCTGTCCGATCAGCACGGATATGCTCATGGAGTTGATGAAGCAGCCGAACACGCCCGGCCGCCGACAAGGGACGGCGGTGCTGATCGACGAGCTCAGCTTAGGCGTTTCGGCGATGGACCCGCCTACCCTGCTCGGCACCGAGATCCATCACTTCCTGCTGACCGCGAAGGGCGGTGACCACCTCCATCCGATGCAGGAGCTGATCTGGACCAAGGTGGCCTATGCCATGGGCGACGTCTATCCCACGTTCGAGAACTTGAGCGATGACGTTCAGCTCGAACTCCAGAGGCGCACCTTCGACCACCTCTGGGAGAGGCCGCTCCTCGAACTCGCCGGGATGATGGGAGGCGACAGCGAGGAACGCCGCGGCTTCGAGGAGCTGACGTCGGAGACGAACGCGAACAACTGGATGCATCGAGACCAGCTGCGCAGCTTGGAGCACGCATACGACGTCGAACTGCGGGGCGGTGTCGAATTTGCCGGTGGCATCGCAGCCGATGTCATCACGGAGCTGGCGAGCAGAGATGCCGGCTGTAGGCTGACGCCTACGCCAGAGGAACGGGCCGCGTCCGTAAACCAATGCAGAAACCTGCTCTACGAGGCCATGCGAAAGCCGGAACACCGCTCGGCGCTTCGGACCCTACACGTCAAGGCGGCCATCCATGCCGGGATGCGCTGGGACAAGCAGCGTAAGTTCAAGGTGAACGACTGGCACGACTTCGGCCATGCCACGATTGCGCTCACCTATTGCGATGCGTTCCTAACCGAAGGACCCCTTCACCATCTCGTGACAACGGACCGGCTCAACCTTGAGAGCGTCAACGGCTGCAAAGTTGCGTCCGAAATGCAGGACGCCGTCGACTTAATCCGCACACTGTGAACGTCTGCCGACCGGCACGGAACTATCTCGTGACCGCACGCGGAACCCTCGGCAGCCTGCCCACTTAGATTCAAATGATAGGTGTGGACGCGCCGAGATCGAGGCAGCCTGCGTTGACGTTCGAGTGTACGACCAAGCTCCGGAAACTTGTCGGGCACCTACGGCTTGCCGTCGATCATGGAGATGATGTGGTCCGGGCTCGCCAGCGATTTGCGCGCGGTGACCGCGAGCGTGTATTCGGGCTCCGCTTGCGGCCCGGGTTCGGGCTGGGGCGCGCTGCCCCGCGTCAGCCCTGTCACCGCGTCGTGCATGGACCGGAGGAACACCGGCACGTCGTCAGCGTGAACACGGGTGTTGCCGTTGCCGAGCCACGCGACCGTCAGATTGGTCGCCAGCTCGATGCTGTTCAGGTCGTCGGTCATCGGTACTGCTCCGCCCTGCGCTTTACGGCTCACCCGACCCATCGGCAACGGCGCGGCCCGGTCAGGCGAACAGGTCGCCGATCGCGCGCACGCGGAAGGCGTTGAACCAGCGACGCCGGCGATGCTCGGGCGCGTCATGGATGAGGTGGCAGCGCTGGCAGAGCGCGGCGAGGTTGCGCGGCCGGTTGTCGCCGGGATCATGGTTGAGGTGCGCGCTGGCGAGCACCACGCGCGTGGTCAGAAACTCGGGCGGCGCGCCGATGCCGTCAAGCCCGGGCTCGCGCACCGGCACCGTATCGGGAGCCGGGACGTAACGAAGCCCCCTGCCCCGCCCGTCGCGCCAGACCGCGGCCTCCTCGTCCCACCATGTCCCGTCGCCGAGGTGGAGCACGTCATGCCCGTGCGGACGTCGGCAATGCTCGCAGCGCCCCTTGGCGCGCCGGAACCGGATCAGGTTGGACAGCTCGGGCCAGTCGATCGGATACAGCCAGCGATGTTCGGGCGCGATCGGCATGGCGATCCTATGAGTCAGCCGAAGCCAGAACGAAAGGGGAAAGTAGCGGCGCGATCATTGCTCCGCGCCTTCGTTCCGCGACGCGCACAGCTACTGGTACCCGTTCTAGCGTGCGTTCCAAAACTCCAGGGACGTGACACCGTCCAAGTAGGCGTGTATGCACGTAGGCAAGAATACGGGGATGCGCGTGCACACAATTGCGATTATCAGTCAAAAAGGCGGTGCGGGAAAAACCACGCTCGCGATCCATCTCGCAGCAGCTTCCACGAGATCAGGGCTGGAAAGTGTGGTGCTGGACGCGGACCCGCAGGCGACGGCTTCGAGCTGGTCACATTGGCGCGAACTGGCGGGCTTAGGAGCGCCAGAGGTGATCGATTGCGCGTCCCCTACCCTGCTACCCAAGAAACTGGCAGCGGTCGCCGACCTTGGAGCAGAGATCGCGATAATTGACACGCCCCCTCACTCCGACATCATGGCGCGTGAGGCATGTAGGGCAGCCGCGCTTGTCCTGATACCCTGCCGTCCACAGGCGTTTGACCTAGCAGCGGTCGAGATGACTGCGGAGCTGGCGAAGGCGAGCGGCAAACCCGCTTTCGTTATCTGGGTTGGGGGACCGACGCGTGCACCAACGACCTACAGGGAAGCTACCGAGTTGGTCGAGCGGCTTGGGTTGCCAGTCGCCCCTGCCATGATGACGCAGCGCGCAATTTATCATCACAGTACCGGAGCCGGGAGGGTCGCAGCCGAGATCGAGCCGGAAGGCAAAGCCGCTGCTGAAACGCAGAGCGTATGGACGTGGGTCCGTAGCCAAGTAGACGTGCCTACACGTAAACGCGTAGCCAAAAGGGGAGTAGCGGCGTGAGCGGCAAATTTGCGGGGCTAAAGACGGTAGGGGCCAGCGTGACACCGACCGTGGCGCAGCCTGCGGAGCCGACCGCGCGAGTGACCGAGCGACCCTCAAGGCAAGGCAAGAAAGTGGTCAGCGGGCATTTCAGCCCCGAGTTGAGTCGTAGCCTCAACATGCTTGCAGTGGAGCAGGACAAGACGGTTCAGGGCCTGCTCGGCGAGGCACTCGACTTGTTATTGCGCCACTACGGCAAGCACCCTTTCGGAGAGCGGTAGGCAGGGATACGTGAATACGTGTATGCACGCCTACGGCTTGGGACGCCTAGCGGCATAGCTCTTACAGAAGCCTTCCCAAGACGTGAGGAGTGCAGGCCCGGCAAACGTCTTCAGTCGCTCGCCCATGTGGGCGCGGTACGCGGAAGCGATAATGTCGATGTCCCACCCGCCACCATGATCGCGCGCCAACCGGGCGAAAGGAACCGCATCGCTGCTATAGGCCAATGAGCCGGACGGAAATGTGGCAGCAGCGACAGTGGAAACACGCTTAGCCGGACCGTCGACTAGATACAGATGCTCGACCGTACCGTCGCGCCGCGCTTGACGACCGGACTTAGGTCGATCCACCTCACCAGCAGCGGCGTTGGTCGCGACCGGGCGTTTGGGAGTGAAACACAGATCGACAGCCGCGATCCGGCGACCTCGACCGGGTGCGCGGCGCTCCTCCCAATCGAATGTGAAGTGAGCGAGCTGGTCTATTTCCACCTTAGCGGGTTTCAGCACGAACCGGCGGAAATCAGCGAAATTACGAAAGGCGGACGGTGGGACGCCCAGCTTCTCCCGCAACTCCTCCAGTTCGCCACGCCACGCCCGATCGTGACGACCAACCAGCAAGCAGCCAATCTCAAAGATGGTGACGGCATATTTGCTTTGCAGCGCGAGCAGCGCGGCACGGTTGAGACGCCCGTAATAATCTGAGCCTTGGAGCATCTGACGCGCAGGTTCCGAAAACTCCCATTCCACGGTTGATAGCCCATCGTCGTCGGTTTCTTCGATGTTCCAAGCAATCAGTGCCGCCGTTAATATTGCGTCGCGACCTCGACCTGAGATCGTCGGCATCTTAAAGTGAACCGTCATCAGTTCATCGAGCGTGTCGTTCAGGCGATCGTTGCTTTCGTGAGAGCCCCGCAACTCCTTCTTGGTGATAGTATGCGCACCAACCCGCCACGCATTGCCACTAGCCTTTTCGATCAAAAGCGCGAGGACCTTACGGGCCGCTAGGGAAGGGGACACGCCTCGAGCGAAGCGAGCCTCGATCAGCTCCCCCGCCTTGACAATAATCCGCCGCCCTTCCGCCTGCGCCATATGCGCGGCCTTCATGGTGCGACCTATGGATTCTTCAGCTGCCATAGTGCGCAGGCGCTATGCGAGCCTACACGCAAAATCCACTCGCATGACCGCCCCATTGCTCGCATAGACCCGCCCCGTTCCTCGTACCGAACCGCCCCATTGCTCGCATAAACCCGCCCCGTCTCTCGCATAGACGGAAAATAGCGGTTTATTATCAATGGCATAACCGAGCATGAATCCTTAGAATCCTTTGAATCTAAGAATCGCTCCCGCGCTTCGCTTGGGCATATCAAAAATGTGCTTCGATTAAGCTCGGGCGGTTATCTGGTTCGCGATCGCCCACATTTGAGGCAGAGAAGTAGCGATCACTGGTATACGCTTACGATGGGCCCGGCTGCTCATTCCTGCCCCAGCACGCCGGCCAGTAGCGCCACGGGATCCACGCCGATCGCGCGCGCGACCTCCACATATTCGGCGATGTCCAGCATTCGCTCGTGGTTCTCGTAGCGCGACACATAGGCCTGCGGCCACCCGAGCTGGTCGGCGACGTCGACCTGCCTGAGCCTGGCCTCGTGCCGGGCGTCGACCAGCGCCGCGATGAGGCGGGCGTAGAGCTGCTCTCGCGGCAAGGGGGCAGAACCGGCCATGGCGGCAGTCCCTAATGCCGGTTGCACGCTATACGATAAGCGTATATATAATGGTCTGCCCGGACTCCAGCCATGGCCAGCCGCATGTCCCTGCCTAGCGACCTCGATCCAGACCTCCCCGCCGGTGACCGCGCCAACTCAGCCACGCCGGGCGACCGGGCAGGGGAGGCGGGCGGGATCACGCGCGCGATCGACGACGTTCCCCTCCTCGACCGGCTGGTCGCGCGCTGGGAGGTGAGCCGGTTGTCGACGGTCCCACTCGTTATCAACAACAGCTGCTGGTTGGCCGCGATCATGGTGCTGATCATCTTCGCCACGGCGACCGGGACCAAGGTGGCCGCGAGGATCATCGTCCTCTGCTGGATCGTGTCGCTCGGACTGGAGCTGGGGCGGGCGGCGTGGACGGCGCGACATCGCTACGTATCGTCGCGCTGGATACGCGCGGCCTGCGCCGCGGTCGGCGAGGAGGTAATGACACGCGCGCTCGCCGAGCTGATCAAGCGTCGCCAATACGAGCCCGAGTATGTTGTGACCCGGAGCGACCTGATCGGCGCCGTGCGCGAACAGCGCGCCAAGGACCGCGACGCGGCCCGGCGCGCCGAAGGGTTCCTGTTGGTGGAGCCGGCGCGGGGTGCCGGGACGGTTTGTGAGGTGCTCACGGTCGGCGACCAGCAAATGACCAGCCCTCGCGAACGCCGTGCCGCCCGGCGCGCGGCGCGGAACGGCTGATCCGGTTGTCACTGGCGCGCGTCCGCGCCATGACGGGCGGCGATGGTGCCCAGGCTCCGGGCACCGCGACCTCCACCTGCGGGAGAAGCTATGTCGCTTTCGTCCATGCTCGGCCTGATCAACAACGATCTGCACGAGGCGTTCTCGCGCAAGCCGTTCGACCCCGCCAAGGGCCGCCAGAAGCTGCTCGACGGTATCGAGCGCAACCGCGAGCAGTTCGCGCGAGACCAGCCGGTGCGCGGGCGCAAGTGGCTCACGATCAACAATGGGGTGGTCGCGTTCAGCCCCACCCAGGGCAATAGCGGGCCGCTGACCATCAACGGGCTGACCACCAACTTCATCCCCGTCGAGGCGTTCGGGCAGTTCCTCGACAACATGCGGGCTGCGGTTGAGGCAGGCGAGTTCGACGCCGAAATCGAGCGCGCGGCCAAGCATGGCGGTATGATCAGCGGCACTGCGGACGTCGCCATCCCGAGCGTCAGGACCAAGCGGGCGAAGGCCGAACCCACGGCGCCCGTCGCACGCCGCGCCGACTGGAACGCGCTCAGCCTCGGCGAGAAGCAGCGGGTCAGCGCGCTGCGGCGCTATGGCAAGAACCCGGACGGCAGCGTCATCGCCGAGGTCGGCGAGCGACCCGACGCGCCGATCATGGCGAAGTAGGA
>CAXTTU010000007.1:0-29372 GCA_964247225.1 uncultured Sphingomonas sp.
GCCTCGTTGAGGTCGCGCCACACCGGCCGCGCATAGGGGAGCACGAACCCGGCGATCTCGCCAAGTTCGGCCAACAGCGCCGCGCGGTCGATCGGCCCCGCCCCGAACCCGGCGCGCAGCGCATCGTGGTGCGCGAGCAGCCGATCGAGCTGCGGCCCCAGATCATCGAGATGCGCGAGGTCGCAGACGCGCAGCGCGCGGCGGCCGACCTTGTCCTCATAGGCGGGGCCGATCCCGCGCCGCGTGGTGCCGATTTTGCCCGCGCCCGACGCGTCCTCGCGAAGCCCGTCGAGCTCGCCGTGGAGCGGCAGGATCAACGCGCAGGTGTCCGCCACCATCAGCGTCTCGGGCGACACCGCCACGCCCTGCGCGGCCAGCCGCTCGACCTCCGCCTTCAGCGCCCAGGGGTCGAGCACCACACCGTTGCCGATCACCGACGGCGTCCCCCGGACGATACCCGAGGGGAGCAGGGACAGCTTGTAGGTGGCGTTGCCGACCACCAGCGTGTGCCCGGCATTGTGCCCGCCCTGAAAGCGCACCACCATGTCCGCGCGGCTGGCGAGCCAGTCGACGATCTTCCCCTTCCCCTCATCGCCCCACTGCGCGCCGATCACGGTGACGTTGGCCAAAATGCGTGTTCCTTGTGCGTTGCGAGGCGTCGTTAGGCGGTTCGGGCGAGTGGGTCCACGGAGCGCGGCGGCTTACGCCTTGTCTGGCACGAACAGCATGTTTCCGTTTATCAAGCCGACACCGATGCACTCGCCGCTCTCGATGCCGATCAGGTAAGATTGGCCGCCATCATATTCGAAGAACCAGTCCGGCTCGCCGGGCGGAGGCACGTCGTCTGCCGTCACCTGCCAGCACTCGTGCCCTCGGACGACTAAACGACTTAGTCGCACCGACTCCTTGCGCCAAGCTGGACGCCCCTTCCGGTCTGCGAACGCACGCGCCGCTGCGACCGCATCAGCTTCACCGATCGGCATGAGCATATCCGTAATAAGCGTGCCAAGTAGCGCCGCCAACGACCACCGGACCAAGCAGGATGCCGCTCGCCTCTCTACCCATTTGCAGAATTGTGACTTCGTACTTGGGATCGAACGGAAACTTGTAAGCGACCACCTCTTCATCGCGGCACGGCACTCTGGCCTGCGACCTTCCCTCGGCGACGGCCTCCTCAAGATAACGCAGCAAGTAGGACCGCTTGTAAGCGCCCACCTTTCCATAGAGCGCAGGCCTGCCGAAAGCCGAAAAGGCGCGATTGAGCCACAAATGAACGACTTCGTGGTGCGCCGCCTTACGCATGTCGCGTGCGGCTTCGGCGACAGGTCGCGCGCCCGGATCGCGCCCGATCTTCGCGACATTCCGCACAGTCGTACCGCCCTCGCCGGCGAATTTGCTACGAGTGTAGATGATCCGGAACTCGTACAGATTTCTCGGACCGCCGCGTGGCATCGCCGCGATGGCCTGTCGCATAGGCGGCAGCGCGCCTTTGTACGAGTAGGAGTAAGGTGTCCTTCGGACGTCCTTTGAAGAGCAAGCCCAGCGCCACATCAACCCCGAGGATCGCGACGGCATCGGCAAGGTCACGGGCGGCGCGATCGAGGTCGGCCTCGGTCCGGGCGGAATGCGTTCCGAGCGCAAACGAAAGCAGCTTGCGGCAGCCTGCCGCAGCGCCCGCGCCGATCATGAGCCAGCCGCCTATCAAGAGCGCGACGTCCGCTATCTCGCCAACGCCTACGAAGTGCGATGCCGCCCAGACCACCACCACTCCCGCCATGATGGCCAGCGACCCGGGCGCGACCAGGGCGAGGAGGTGACGACCGACATTGCCAGGCAGCAGCGGCGCTGCTTTGTGCAGAACCGCGCCGAGCCTGTCCTCGAGACCCACGCGGGACACGTCGACCACTCGCTCTTCCTCATAGCGCACAGCGAGCAGATATCTAACCGGGCGACGATTGTCTCCTACCCAATCACCGCCGCCCCTCCCTCCCGCAGCACATGCGTGCACAGCTGCGCTTCCGGCGTGTCGCCCGGCGCCAGCGCGGCGACGGTGACCCAGCCTGCGGCGCGCATCGCGGCGCTCGTCTCCGCCGGCGTGCCGAGCGGCACGAACAGCCGTCGCCGCGCGTCCGCGTCCGGCGCCATCGGCAGCCGGTCGAGGTACAGCGAGAAGCCGGTCGCCGCCTCTTCCGCGCCGCTCTCGTGGAGGAGAGTATAGGTGCCGCCGCGCCCCACCTCGCCGCGCGCGCCGCCTGCGAACAGCGAGAAGCCGAGCCAGCTCTGATACTCGAACCCGTGCCGCTCGGTCGGGTCGAGCGTCAGCCGCGCCCTCCCCTGCACCGCGTCCGCGATCCGCGCCAAGCCGTCGAGCCGCGACGCCAGCGCGCCCGTCCGGTCGAACGCCCGCAGCTTTGCCAGCGCCGCGTCGAACGGCCCCGCCGCCTCGATCAGCGGCAGGTACGCGGGCGCGATCTGCGCCACCGCACCGGCGTCCTTGGCGTCGAGCCGGTCGCGCAAGCCTGCGAGGTCCGCGACCCGCAGGCCGTCCGCGGCCAGCGTCTCGACCAGGTCGGGCAGCGTGAAGTCGATCGACGGCCCCTCCGCCCCCGCCGCCTCCAGCGCGTCGACCGCGACCCCCACCACCTCGCGCGCGGCCGCCACCGTGTCGAGCCCGATCAGCTCGCACCCGATCTGCCGCCGCTCGCGCGCCGGGTCGAGTTCCTCGCCCTTGAGCCGGAGCACCGCGCCCGCATAGCAGAGCCGCACCGGGCGCGGGTGATGCCCCATGCGCGTCGCCGCGATGCGTGCGATCTGCGCGGTGAGGTCGGGCCGGATCGCGAGCGTCGCCTGCCCCGCGGGATCGACGAAGCGCACCGCCTGGCGCAACCCGCCGGTCTTGAGCCGGGCGGCGAGCGCATCGGCATATTCGGCCAGCGGCGGGTCGGCGCGCTCATAGCCATGGAGGCGCGCGGCGGCGAGGATGCGCGCCTCAACCGCCGCCGCCTGGTCGGCGTGCGGGGGCAGGCGATCGCGGAAGCCGGTGGGGAGGAGGGGGGTCATGGGTGTGAGGGACCCGATGAGGCGTAAACCGATGCGAGCGGGCCCGTCTCCCTCTCCCCCTTGGGGAGAGGGTCGGGGAGAGGGGGAGTAAGGATACGCTCAGCGATCGCAGCCAGCACTCCCTCTTCGTGCCCCATCACCTCCGCGTTGGTGAACCGCAAGACGGTATAGCCCAGCCGCTCCAACTGCGCCGTGCGTCGGGCATCATAGGCCTGAGCGCTAGCATGCGTATCACCGTCGACTTCGATCACCAGCTTGCGCGAGCGGGCGACGAAGTCGGCGATATACGGTCGCCGCACCGACTGCCGAACGAACTTGACGCCGCGGAAGCGCTTGGCACGAAGGTGATACCAGAGCCGGGCCTCGGCGGGCGTCATCTCCGACCGCATCGCTTTTGCGTGGGTGAGCAGCTCGGCAGACGTCATCGTTTCTCCCCCTCTCCCCGACCCTCTCCCCAAGGGGAGAGGGAGAAGCGCACACCGGCCGTTACCACCTCGATCCTAAAATCTAAGCCCCATCGCGGTCTTGACCCCCGGCAGCGCCTTGACCCGCCCGAGCAGCTCCGCCGTCACCGGCTCGTCGACGCTCAGCAGCAGCACCGCCTCGCCGCCCGCCTGCCGCCGGCCGAGGTGGAAAGTGCCGATGTTCACCCCCGCCTCGCCCAGCGTGGTGCCGAGCCGGCCGATGAAGCCCGGCGCGTCCTCGTTGACGACATACAGCATCGGCCCGGCAAGGTCCGCCTCGACCTTGATGCCGAACAGCTCGACGAGGCGCGGGGCTGCATTGCCCACCAGCGTGCCCGCGACCGAGCGGTCGCCAGCTTGCGTTCCGACCGTGACGCGGACGAGCGTGTGGTAATCCCCTTCCCGCTCATGCCGCACCTCGCGCACGTCGAGGCCGCGTTCGCGCGCGAGGAAGGGCGCGTTGACCATGTTCACCGTATCCGAATGAACGCGCATGAACCCGGCCAGCACCGCGCCGGTGATCGGCTTCATGTTGAGCTCGGCCGCCGCGCCCTCCGCCTCCACCGCGACCGAGGCGATCGCCCCCGTCGCGAGCTGGCCGACGAGCGAGCCGAGCTTCTCGGCAAGTGCCATGTAGGGCTTGAGCTTGGGCGCTTCCTCCGCCGACAGCGAGGGCATGTTAAGCGCGTTGGTGACGCCGCCCGAGACGAGGAAGTCCGCCATCTGCTCGGCGACCTGGATCGCGACATTAACCTGCGCCTCGGTGGTCGATGCGCCGAGATGCGGCGTGGAGACGAAGCCCGGCGTCCCGAACAGCGGCGAGTCGGTGGCGGGCTCGGTCTGGAACACGTCGAGCGCCGCGCCCGCGATGTGGCCGGAGTCGAGCCCCGCCTTCAGCGCCGCCTCGTCGATCAACCCGCCGCGCGCGCAGTTGATGATGCGGACGCCCTTCTTGGTCTTGGCGAGATTCTCGGCGGACAGGATGTTGCGGGTCTGGTCGGTCAGCGGCGTGTGGAGCGTGATCACGTCGGCGCGGGCGAGCAGCCCGTCGAGCTCGACCTTTTCCACGCCCATCTCCACCGCGCGCTCGGGGGTGAGGAACGGGTCATAGGCGACGACCTTCATCCTGAGGCCCCGCGCGCGGTCGGCGACGATGCTGCCGATATTGCCCGCACCGATAAGGCCCAGCGTCTTGCCCGTCAGCTCGACGCCCATGAAGCGGTTCTTTTCCCACTTGCCCGCCTGTGTCGACGCGTCCGCCTCGGGCAGCTGGCGCGCAAGCGCGAACATCAGTGCGACCGCGTGCTCGGCGGTGGTGATGGAGTTCCCGAACGGGGTGTTCATCACCACTACGCCCTTGGCGGAGGCGGCGGGTATATCGACATTGTCGACCCCAATCCCCGCGCGCCCGACCACCTTGAGGTTGGTCGCCGCGTCCAGGATGTCGCGCGTCACCTTGGTCGAAGAGCGGATGGCGAGGCCGTCATAGCTGCCGATGATGGCTTTCAGCTCATCCGGCTTCTTGCCGGTGATCTCGTCGACCTCGACGCCCCGCTCGCGGAAGATCTGCGCGGCGCGGGGGTCCATTTTGTCGGAGATGAGGACTTTGGGCATGTGAGGAATCCTAAACAGTTCACCGTCACCCCGGGCTTGACCCGGGGTCCCGCTTATTCTTGGCGGGCGGTGGAGGAGAAGCGGGACCCCGGCTCAAGGCCGGGGTGACGAGTCAGGAGCGACGCGCCTCGGCGTAGGCCCAGTCGAGCCACGGTCCGAGCGCCTCGATATCGCTCGTGTCCACCGTCGCGCCGCACCAGATGCGCAGGCCCGGCGGCGCGTCGCGATAGCCCGCGATGTCATACGCCGCGCCCTCGCGCTCCAGCAACGCCGCCATCTGCTTGATCATCGCCTCGTCCGCGCCCGCGACGGTCAGGCACACGCTGGTCTTCGACCGCGTCGCCGGGTCCGCGGCGAGGTGGCCGAGCCAGTCACGCTTCGCCACGATGCGGTCGAGCGCCGCCGCGTTCGCGTCCGAGCGCGCGATCAGCCCGTCCGCGCCGCCGACACTCTTCGCCCATTCGAGCGTCCAGATAGCGTCCTCGACCGCGAGCATTGACGGCGTGTTGATCGTCTCTCCTTTGAACACGCCCTCGCTCAGCTTGCCCTTCGAGGTCAGCCGGAACACCTTGGGTAACGGCCAGGCGGGCGTGTAGCTTTCCAGCCGCTCCACCGCGCGCGGGCCGAGGATCAGCACGCCATGCGCCGCCTCGCCGCCCAGCACCTTCTGCCAGGAAAAGGTGGCGACGTCGATCTTGGCCCAGTCGATCGGATAGGCGAACACGCCAGAGGTCGCGTCGGCGAAGGAGAGCCCTTCGCGATCGGCGGGAATCCACTCGGCGTCGGGTACGCGCACGCCGCTGGTGGTACCGTTCCAGGTGAACAGCACGTCGTGCGACCAATCGACCGCGCCAAGGTCGGGCAGCGCGCCATAATCCGCGCGGATCACATTCGGCTCGATCCGCAGCTGCTTGACGGCGTCGGTCACCCAGCCCTCGCCGAAACTCTCCCAGGCGAGCGCGGTGACCGGGCGCGCGCCCAGCATGGTCCACATCGCCATCTCATACGCGCCGGTGTCGGAGCCGGGGACGATGCCGATCCGGTGCGTGTCGGGAAGCCGCAGCAACTCGCGCATCAGGTCGAGGCAATGTTGCAGCCGCGCCTTGCCCAGCTTGGAGCGATGCGAGCGCCCGAGGCTGTCGGTCGCGAGCCGGTCCGCGGACCAGCCGGGCGGCTTGGCGCAGGGGCCGGAGGAAAAGAACGGCCTGGCAGGTTTCAGCGCAGGCTTGGGAACGCCCGGGGCGGGCGTCATAGTGTCCGTCAATGTAACTCTCCTCACAGAGAGCGCGCGCCGCGTTGGGACGGCGTGGCCCGCTGCCGGCCCTAGCGGCGGCGGGGCTTTAGTCAACCAATCGTGTTTGCTAGCGTTGCCGCTGAACGGGGGTGAGCATGCGGAGATCAACGACGGTCGTTGCGATGGCGCTTGCGCTCGGCGGATGCGCGAGCATCGTGCGCCACCGCATCTATCAGCCGACGGCCACGACGACGGTGCCCGCCTGGCGTGAGCGCGCGCCCATTACGATCGAGGTGACCACCTCGGACGGGGTGACCCTGCGCGGTCTCTACTGGGCACCGCAACCACCACCGCGCGACCTGCTGATCTATTTCCACGGGAATGGCGGGCATCTGTATCGCGACGCCGCCCGCGCCGAACCGCTCGCAAGTGGCGGCCGGGGCGTGTTGCTGACCTCCTATCGCGGGTTCAGCGGCAACCCGGGCCACCCCACTGAGCGAGGATTGCGCCGCGACGCCGCCGCGTTCACCGATTGGGCGCGTGCTCAGCTGCCGCCGGGTGGGCGCTTGTTCCTGTTCGGCCATTCGCTGGGCGCGGCGGTGGCGCTGGGCGAGGCGGCGCGGCGGCCCGTCGATGGGGTCGCGACCTTGGGCGCGTTCACCACCATCGGCGAGTTCGCCCCCGCGATCGCGCGGCCGTTCATGCCCGACCGGTTCGACAATCGCCGCGCTATCGCGCAGGTCGCCGCGCCGGTGTTTCTGTTCCACGGCACCGCGGACGAGGTCGTGCCCTATGCCGACGCGGCGCGTCTGAAGGCTGCGTCGGGCGGGCGTGCGCAGGTAGTGACGATCCGCGACGGCACGCACCATCCCGACCCGGTCGCGCTCGCCCCGGAAATCTGGCGCGCGCTGGAGGCGGGCGCGCGCCCTCGCCCGTGACACCGCGCGCCGTCACCGTCTCGCTCGCGCTCGCCCTTTCCGCCTGCATCCGGTCGGAGCGCGCCGCGCCGCCGCCGCCGCGCGCGCTTCCCGGGCCGAGCGCGGCGGAGACACGCGCCTGCCACACAGACCTCGCGCGCATGGGCGTGCGGTTTACGCCGCTGCCGGACCATGTCACCGGCCCCGGCTGCGGGCTGGTCGGCGCCGTGCGACTTGACGACATCGGCGTGCCCGTCACCGGGCTCGGCGCGGTGCGCTGCGGCGAGGCGCGCGCATTCGCGGGGTGGGTCCGCAACGCGGCCGTGCCCGCCGCGTATCAAACGCTCGGCAGCGAACTCGCGCGGGTCGAGACGTTCGGCAGTTACGCCTGCCGCAACGTGGTCGGCTCGTCGCGCGGCGGCGACCGGCGTTCGGGCCACGCGCTCGCCAATGCGGTCGACGTGGGCGGCTTCGTGTTGCGCGACGGGCGGCGCGTCACGGTGCTGAACGACTGGCGCTCGCCCGACCCGGCGACGCAGGCGTTCCTGCAGGCGGTCCACCGTTCCGCGTGCCGCCGCTTCGGCACCGTGCTCAGCCCCGACTACAACGCGGCGCACGCCAACCACCTCCACCTGGAGGACGACCGCGCCCATCTGTGCCGCTAGCGCGTCGCTGATCTTTGCCCTACCCGCCCCGGATGACCGACACCCGCGTACCGTCCCGCGTCTTTCGCCGCGCCAGCCAGGAGGCGGAGACCGCCGCCGCGTCCATCTCGACCCCGCAGACCGAGAGCCCGTCCTACCGGCTCGCGTTCCAGGACCTCGACTTCCTGCTGCGCGAGGACCTGCGCCCGGTTCGCTTCCAGCTCGAACTGCTCAAACCCGAGCTGATCCTCGAGGAAGCAAAGATCGCGTCGACCTTCGTCTTCTACGGCTCCGCGCGGATTCCGGAGCCCGCCAAGGCGCAGGCGGTGCTCGACCTCGCGCATGACCCGCGCGCGAAAGCGATCGCCGAGCGACTGGTCGCCAAGAGCCGTTATTACGAGATCGCGCGCGAGCTGGCGCAGATCAGCAGTCGACTGCCGCGAGACGAGCAGGGGCGGCGGCATTTCGTCGTGTGTTCGGGCGGCGGGCCGTCGATCATGGAAGCGGCGAACCGCGGCGCGCGCGATGTCGGCGCGGAGTCGATCGGGCTCAACATCGTGCTCCCGCACGAGCAGGCCCCCAACCCGTACGTCACGCCGGGCCTGTCGATGCAGTTCCACTATTTCGCGTTGAGGAAGATGCACTTCCTGCTCCACGCGCGCGCACTGGCGGCGTTTCCGGGCGGGTTCGGGACGTTCGACGAACTGTTCGAGCTGTTGACGCTGATCCAGACGGGCAAGATCGCGGCGATGCCCGTGCTGTTGTTCGGGCGCGAGTTCTGGGAGCGGGTGATCAACTGGGACGCGCTGGTCGAGGAGGGCGTGGTCTCGGAGCGCGACCTGTCGATCTTCACCTATGTCGAGACCGCGCAGGAGGCGTGGGACGTGGTGCGAAACTTCTACGAGGAACGCGCCAACCGGGAGCCGTCGCCGCCGGTGGGGTGAGACCCGGTAGGCGCGCCCCACGATGACCCGTCACCCCGGACCTGTTCCGGGGTCCAGCGTTGTGCGTACTCTGCGGCCCGCAAGCCGCGAAGACGGCTGGACCCCGGCACAAGGCCGGGGTGACGAAGGGCTCCTGCTACTTGCTACCCCCTCACTTCGCCTTGACCGAAGGCACATCGCTCGGGCTGGCGCTCTTGGCGCCCTTGATCGTCGCCTGCGGGTCGATCGACGGCGCGCCGCGCTCGGGGGTGCCGTGGTTGCCGATGTCGGCGGTGGGCGTGCCGGTGGTGGCGTTCTTGATCGCGCCCGCCGCTGCCTTGGTGTCGGCGGGCTTGCCCGGCGCGGCAGCGGTCGCGCCCGCAGGCGGCGGCGGGGGCAGTGGCAGGTTGGAGCCCTGCTGGTTCAGGTACAGGATCACGTTGGCGCGGTCCTGCGCGTTGCCGAGCCCGGCGAAGGTCATCTTGGTGCCCGACGCGAACTTGCGCGGGGAGGTCAGCCACGCGTTGAGCTTGTCGAAATCCCACTTGCCGCCCACGCCCTTCAGCGCGTCGGAAAAGGCAAAGCCGCGCCCCTGCCCGACCCCGTCGCCGAGCACGGCGTAGAGATTGGGGCCGACCCCGGCCGCGCCGCCCTGGTTGATTGTGTGGCAGGCGGCACATTTCTTGAACACGTCCGCGCCCTTGGCGGCGTCGGCGGTGGGGAGCAGGCTGGCGATCGGCACCGGCGCGGCCTCGCCGCCCTCGCCGCCTTCGGCCACGCCCTCGATCGGATAGCCCATCTTCTCGGGCCGCCCGCCGTGATACACCATCCCGCCGACGATCGCCGAGCCGAGCGCGACCATTCCCGCGCCCAGCGCCCATCCGGCGATCGTGTTGGTCTTCATGTCCATCGCGGCAGTGAACCTTTTGGCTGATCTATGCGGGTTTCCATAGATAGCCATGCGCGGGTGAGCAAGCCGCGCTTGCCCGTCGCGGCCACCGCCGGTAGCCGCTCCGCATGGAGGATTACCCCGCCCCCGCCCGCCCGCTGGTGCTAGCGATGACCGAAGCCGCAGCCGCCGAGCCGGAGCGCGCGGTCGCGTTTCAGGGCGCGCCGGGCGCGAACAGCCATGTTGCGGTGACCGAGGCGTTTCCGGACGGGCTGCCGCTGCCGTGTTTCGACTTTGCCGACGCGATCGACGCGGTGCGCGAAGGGCGTGCGGATTGCACGCTGATCCCGATCGAAAACTCGCTCCACGGGCGGGTGGCGGACATCCATTTCCTCCTCCCCGAGTCGGGGCTGGTCATCACCGGCGAGCATTTCCTGCCGATCCGCTACGCGCTGATGGGCACGGGCGCGCTGGGGGATGTGCGGGAGGCGATCAGCCATCCGCAGGCGCTCGGCCAGTGCCGCCAATGGCTCAAGGCGCACGACATCCGCCCGGTCGCCTATCCCGACACCGCGGGCGCGGCGGCGCGCGCGGCGGAGCTCGCCGACCCAGCAGTTGCCGCGCTCGCCCCGCCGGGCGCGGCTGCGCTGTACGGGCTCGACGTGCTCGCGACCGATATCGCGGACGCAGCGCACAACACGACGCGCTTCGTCGCGCTCGCCCGCGGCGGACGACCGCCCTCGGGCGACGGCGCATGGATGACGACGCTGATCTTCGAGGTCCGCAACACCCCCGCCGCGCTCTACAAGGCGCTGGGCGGGTTCGCGACCAACGGCGTCAACCTGACCAAGCTCGAAAGCTATCAACGCGGCGGCAGCTTCGCCGCGACCGAGTTCTTCGCCGATGTCGACGGCAAGCCCGGAGAAGCTGGCTTTGATCGCGCGGTGGAGGAGCTGGGCTTCCACAGCAAATGGGTGCGGGTGCTGGGGACGTACCGGCAGGCGCGCAAACGAGGCTGAGCGCCGGATTACCGCGCCCGCCCTTCGCGGATCAGCGCGGCGGCGGTCCGGTAACAATCCTCCACATGCGCGTCGCCCGCGAGCTTCATCGCGCCGAAGCTGATCGTCGCCGCAACCGCGGAGCCGAGCAACGGGACATAGCGCGCCACCGACGCGGTGGCGATGCGCGCGCCCATGCGCCGGATCATGCCCGCCACCAGCTTCTTGGTGATCGTCCGCCCGATCAGGTTGTTGCCCATCCCGGAGGCGAGCACCAGGACTCGTTGTGCGAGGTGCGGGTCGAGCTTCTCGACGCTGTCGTGGTCGAGTTCGAACCGGGCGCTGATCGCGGGCAGCATGGTCGCGAGGATGCCCACGTCCGCCGCGATGTCGGCCAGCGGGATCGGGACCACCACGACCCCCGCCGAGGCGAGCGCGCGCGAGGTCACCATGCGACGGCACTCCTGCCGCACCTGTTCGAGCTCGGTCATGCTGTGAATCAAGAGATGGTCCTTTCGGGACGGGCAACGATCGACCGATAAAAAGGACCACGCGCGCGACGCGGCTAGCCTTAGGATACGCTCCATCCATGCGCGTCGAGCCACGATCGCGCGCAGCTCCCGTCGTCGTCGTCGTCGCAATCCGGCAAGGTGGTGACGACCTTTCCGTCCGGGCGGACAAGGTCGATCGGGTTGTACGCTCCATCGTCGCGGTATTTGTGCCGCGACACCAGCAGATAGCCGCGATACGGCCCGGTTCGGATGACGGACACGGAGTTGCCGTCGATCACGTCCCGGGTCCTGCCGTCCGCGCGCCGGACCTGCACCACTTCCGCCGAGGTGGCATATCTGTCGACCAGCCGGTAAACGTAGCCGCCGTCGAGCGAGGGCACATCCCTGGCGCCGGAGCTGCTGTCCGCGCCGCTTTCGGGAGGTCGATCCTTCGGCTTAAAAGGGGCATCGGTCGGTACAGCGGCGGGCAGCGGTGACGGAAGATCGGTCACCTGGCCCGCCATGCCGTCCGCTTCCGGGCGAGCGTGCGCCGCCCTGGCGGTTCGGTGCGCGGGCGTGTTGGCGATGGGCACCAGCGGTTCGGGGAAGAGCAGCCATGCGCCGCCGACCAACACCGCGAGTGCGGCAAGGCTTCCGCCGATCCAGTAGCGGGTGGTCGAGCGCTCGGCGGCGGTGCTGTCGCGAACGATGGGCATCCGCGGCGCGGGCGCGGCGATCGGGCGCGGCGGTGTCTCACCCGCCAAGATGCGCGCCTTTCCGGCCGCGAACTCGACATCGGTCAACGCACCAGCTTCTCTCAGCCGGTGCAGGCGCTCAAGCGCGTCCAGCTGCTCGTTTCCGATCATCACGCCACCTTTACGACCCGGTGCGCGCCTAGCACGGGCCGAGCCGCGTTCAATACGGTCGCGCCGGCGTCAGGCCGGCACGGCGGCGTCGGGATGGAGGATGCCTTCGCCGCGCAGTTCCTCCCAGAACGCCGCCGGTATCTTCGCCCTGAGCGCGGCATGATCGGCAAGGATGTGCGCCGGGCTCGCGGTACCGACGATCAGCGCGGATGCGACATCGGGCGCAAGGCTGAACTGGAGCGCGGCGGCGACGAGATCGACCCCGTGCCCGCTCGCGATCGCGCGCAGCCGCGACAGCTTCTCGCGCTTGTCGTCCGGGATAAGCGTGTTTTCCTCGCCGTAATTGTACCGCGGCTCTCCGCCGAGGAACCCGGCGTTCAGCGCGGAGCCGACCACGAAGCTGACGCCCTTCTCGCGCGCTTTGGGGAAGACCTGCTCGACCGCATTGGCGTGATCGACCAGCGAATACTGACTGGCGAGCAGGTGGACGTCGCTGTCGGCGACCTCCAGGCAGCGCAGGATCGGCTGCGGGCAGTTCACCCCCATGCCCCACGCGTCGATCACGCCCTCCTCGCGCAACCGGGTCAGCGCCGGGAACGCGCCCTGCTCGGCGACCGGCCACAAAGCCTCCCAGTCGTCGGGTAGATATTTGTTGTCGGGCGACAGGTCGTGGACGAACACGATGTCGAGCCGGTCGAGCCCGAGCCGCTGCAGGCTATCCTCGATCGAGCGCAGCACGCCGTCGGCGGAATAGTCGAAATGCGGCGTGTTAGGCGAGGTGGTGAAGGGAAAATACCGCTTCGCTTGGTTGTCGCGGCTTGCGCGGAGCAGCTTGCCGACCTTGGACGAGATCACGAACTCGCCCCGGGGCTTGCGCGCGAGAAAGCGACCGAAGCGGCGCTCAGCGAGGCCCAAGCCGTACCAGGGCGACACGTCGAAATAGCGCACCCCCGCGTCCCACGCCGCGGCCAGCGTCGCCTCCGCCTGCTCGTCGGTCGCGAACTGGAACTCGTTGCCGATCGCGACCCCGCCAAGGCCGAAATCATGCGGGGGGCGGTAACGGTGCGCAGCCATGGTCGAGCTTTCGTTGAGGAGTGAGCGGAGAACTCGGAGCGGGCAGCTAAGGTGCATGGGGTGAAGCCCAAATGGCTGAAATCCACGCTCAGAAGGACCGCATCGGCGACGCCGCCGTCGTTCCGCTCGACAACCGACCTCGGACCTCGCAAGCGGTTTCGGGTGTCGGGTTTGGAAGCGGAAACGAGCGGGGGTAGGCTGGCGTGAGGGAAGGCAGCCCAGTGTATCGCCGCTCGCTGATCTTCCTTGTCGCCGGCGCGATGTTCATGGAAAATCTCGACGGCACGATCATTACCACGGCGCTGCCCGCGATGGCGCGCACGTTCGGGCGGTCCGCGGTCGACCTCAACGTCGGCGTCAGCGCCTATCTGCTGGCGCTGGGCATCCTGATTCCTGCGAGCAGCTGGGTGGCGGACCGGTTCGGGACGCGCCGGACATTGGTGGCGGCGATCCTGCTGTTCACGGTCGCGTCGCTGCTCTGCGGTGTCGCGCATAGCCTGCCACAGTTCGTCGCGGCGCGGGTGGTGCAGGGTGCGGGCGGTGCGATGATGGTGCCAGTCGGGCGTCTGGTCGTGCTGCGCCAAACGCCCGAAGAGCGGCTGATGGACGCGATGGCGACATTGGTCTGGCCGGCGCTGATCGCGCCGGTGCTGGGTCCGCCGCTCGGCGGCTTCATCACCACCCATGCGAGCTGGCGCTGGATCTTCTACCTCAACCTGCCGCTCGGCCTCATCGCCGCCGCCGCGACGCTGCGCCTGATCCCCGATCTTCGCTCGGACGCCCGCCCGCCGTTCGACTGGCCCGGGTTCGTGCTTTCGGGGCTGGGCATTTACGGCGTGATGGCCGGGCTGGAGCGCGTGGCCGACCGCCCCGACTCGATCAGCATCGGGATCACGGTGGCGGGTGTGGGCCTGCTGGCGGCGGCCGTGCATCACTTTCGCCGCGCGACGCATCCGATGATCGACCTGTCGGCGTGGGGCATCCCGATGTTTCGCGTGGCGATGCGTGGCGGGTCGCTGTCCCGCATGGCGATCGGCAGCGCCCCGTTCCTTCTCCCGCTGCTGTTTCAGGTCGGCTTCGGGTTCAGCGCCGAGCGGTCGGGTCTGTTGATGCTCGGCGTCTTCGGCGCCAATCTGGGCATGAAGACGGTGACAACGAGGATCCTGCGCCGGGTCGGCTTCAGGCGCACGCTGCTGGTCAACGGTCTCTTGTGCTCGCTGTCGCTGGCCGCCTGCGCCTTGCTGACTGCGCATAGCGCCATCCCGCTCATCCTGCTCGTGCTGCTGGTCGGCGGCGCGACGCGCTCGATGCAGTTCAGCGCGTTGACGATGATCAGCTTCGTCGACGTGCCCAAGCCGAAGATGGGCGGTGCCAACGCGCTGGCGAGCACGGTCGGGCAACTCAGCATGGGGGCCGGGATCACCTTGGCGGCGATGGGCATCCGCTTCGGCGCGCCGCTCGGGCGAGCGGCGGGCGCCAGCTCCGCTGCGGCCGCCTATGCAGGCGCTTTCCTGATCGTGGCGCTCGTGAGTGTCGCGGGCGCGCTCGGCGCGCTGCGACTGCCCGACGAACGCTGATGCAGTACATCGTCGCGAGCCTTCGATCCCTAGCGGGCGGCCTTCTCGCCGCGCATGGCCCGGCTGTCGCTCCGGCGGCGCGGAGCTATACCCCCGGCGACGTCTCGGTTCATTTCTTCCTGCAGCTGGCGGTGATCCTCGTCGCGTGCCGGGCCTTCGGCTGGGCGGGGAAGCGGTTCCTCGCGCAGCCGCAGGTGGTCGGCGAGATGATCGCCGGCGTCGTGCTCGGACCCTCCCTGCTCGGCCTGTTCTGGCCCGGCTTGCAGGAGGCGGTGTTTCCGCAAGAAACGAGGAGCGTGCTGTATGCCGGAGCTCAGCTCGGCGTCGGCATCTACATGTTCATTGTCGGCACCACGCTGCGCGTCGACCTGTTCAGGGCAAAGGCAAGGGCCGCGGCGGGCATATCGCTGGCCGGCATCGCCGCCCCGTTCGCGGTCGCGGCGCTGGTGACGCCGGCGCTCCTCACCATCCCCGGCCTATTCGCGACTGGCATCTCGACGCTCGACGCCACGCTGTTCATGGGTGCCTGCATCGCCCTCACCGCCTTTCCGATGCTTGCGCGCATCATCAACGAGCGAGGCCTGGCAGGCAGCGCGGTGGGAACGCTGTCGCTGACCGCGGGAGCGTTCGACGACGCCTGCTCGTGGTGCGTGCTGGCGATCGTGCTGGCGACGTTCGGCGGCGGCACGGGGCTGGCGGTGCTAGCGATCGGCGGCGGCCTGCTCTGGGTCGCGCTGGTTTTCGCATTCGGTCCGCGACTGTTCGCGCCACTCGCGGCCCGGGTGGAGCGGGACGGCGTGATGGACCAGACCGTGTTGGGGCTCGTCCTCGCCGCTTTCTGCACCTCCGCGTTCCTGATGGACCTGATCGGCATCCATGCGATCTTCGGTGGCTTCATCATCGGTGTCGTGATGCCGCGCGGGCTGTTCGCCGAGGAGATCAGGCGCAAGGCGGAGCCGCTGGCGACGGTCCTGCTGCTGCCGATGTTCTTCACCTATTCGGGGTTGAACACGCGCATGGGGGTGGTGAACTCCGCGTCGCTGCTGCTGATCGCGGCCGGGATCCTCGCCGCGTCGATCGTGGCGAAGGGCGGAGCGTGCTACCTCGCCGCGCGCCTGCTGGGAGAGAGCAACCGCACCGCGCTCGGCATCGGCGCGCTGATGAACTCTCGCGGGCTGATGGAGCTGATCATCATCAACATCGGCCTGCAGAAAGGCATCATCGGCCCGCCGCTGTTCGCGATGCTGGTGCTGATGGCGATCGTCACCACGGCGATGGCGGCGCCGCTGTTCGAGGCCGTGTACGGGCGCGAGGCGCGTAGGAGCGGCGAACTCGCGGCGCGATAGCCTCAGGGCGCGCGGGTGCTGTCCAGAAAAGCGGCCACCCAGACGAGCGGCGCGTTCCAGTTCAGCGCCACTTCGTTCTGCGTGTAGGCGCGGGCGTCGTCAGCCCAGCAGAGCTGCGGCAGGCACCGCCCGGCCATCGCGCGCGCGACGGGGTCGGTCATGATCATACTGTTCGGGCCGCCCGAGAGGACGCCCGGCGGCGGCGCGGGAAAGGACGGGTCGAGGCTGTTGGCCCAGAAACGGTGATGCGGGTGGCGCATCGGGCGCATACCATAGCCCGTCACGAACGACCAATCGAGCGGATTGCGCCCGAGCACATAGTCGATCGCATCGACGCTCCCCGAGCGAAAGGCCGGGTCGCCCGACACGTCGAACGCCGCCCCGAGCAGGATCGCGTTGTCGAGCAACGCGCCGTTCGACCCCCATGTCGGGGGCGTCGGGGGCGTCGGTATCGAATAAGGCTGGACCGCGTCCTCGGCGACCAGACGCGCCGCCGAGCTCAACAGGGCACGCCGCTGATCGGCCAGGAACGCGCGCGGCAGGTGATTGGGCACCTCGAGCGCCGAGACCGTCGCGGCACCCGCGACCATATTCCAGCCGGGCGCCGGAACCGCTTTCGCCTTGGCGTAGGGCGAGTGGGCCATTGCATCGAGCGCGGCCTGGTCGCCCGCTGTGATCGCAAGCTCGGTGGCGGCCCAGAACCGCTCGTCGCGGACGTCGCGGTCGCCATAGCCCCCGCTTCCGGTGAAGCGATCGTCGGCGAAGAGATCGGGATGATCGGTTGCCGCCGCAAAGGCGCGCCGCGCCGCGACGAGGCAGCGATCCGCAAAGGCGGGGTCGATGCCGCGCCAGACCCGCGCCGCCTGCGCGGTGACGGCCGCAAAATCGAGCGTCGCCGCGGTCGACGGCGGATAGAGCGCGCGGACGCCGTGGTCGTCCTCCACCCGCAACGGCAGCTTCGCCCAGACCGTGTCCGCGACCTTGTTGTAGACGAGGCCCGCACCGTTGATCCAGCGGACCTGCCTTCCGTCGGCGGCGAGAACCGCGGCTTGAGTTCCGGGCGGCAGCTGCATCCGCAACATCCACTCGACTTCCCACCGCGCCTCGTCGAGCAGGTCGGGAACGCCGTTGCCCGCCTCCGGGAGACGGAGCGCGTTGTCGCCCATCAGGTCGCGGCTCTTGCCCGCCGCGCGCTCATAGGCGTCGAGCAGCGTCCACACGCTGATCGCCCCGTTGACGACATATTTGCCGCGATCGCCTGCGTCGTACCAGCCGCCGGCGACCCGTACCGACTGCGCGCACCCGGGCCAGCGCACGCCGCGCGTATCAGTCCCGTTGAAGCAGCTGGCGGTCTCCTCGGGGTGACCTGCGGGGCGGCTGAGGTCGGGACGGGGGACGAAGGCCGGCTTGATCGCCACCCCTGCGCGCTGCTGGTAGAAGAACGACATCGCGTCCCGGAACAGCGGCCGGAATGGTCGTGGCGAGACCGTGAAAGGCCTGCTGCCGACACCGGCGACGTCGAGTGCGTAGCTGCCCGGTGCCAAGACACGGCCGATCGCGATCGTCGTGACGAGCTCACCGGAGTCCGGTGCGGCACGCGCAGCCGGAGCCTGTCCGGCGGTCACGACCGAGCCCGCCGCGTCGCGCAGCGACCAACGCAGTCCCGCATGTCGGCTACCGGCTACGACGAAGACCTTGGTGCCGCCCGGCTCGAACCCGACCTGGTTGGCGTGGATCGGCGAAGGCGGCGGCTCGTCCGCCACCGCCCCGCCCGATATCAGCCCCGCGACCAGCGTCGCGACCGCGCAAGTTCGGAGCACCGACACTCGCGGTCGATCAGAACTTCATGCGTGTGGTGAGCGAAAAGCGCCGGTCGTTGACGAAGTAACTGCGCGGCGCGAGCAACCCATTGGCATTGATGACGGACAGCGTCTTCGTCACCGAGTTCAGCAGATTGACACCCTGAACACCAATCTTGAAGCGGTCGTTGATCGTCAGCAACGCCGTGCCGTCGAGCTGGCCGTAGCTGTCGGAATAGATCGGCAGGAACGGCAGGATTTCGTCACGCACCGTCAACAGATACCTGGACCGCCAGTTATAGGCGGCACGCAAGGAAATGCTGCCCTTTTCGTAAAAGACCTCGGCATTCACCGTATGCCGTGACAGGCCCGCCAGCGGCAACGCGCCGATGTTGACGGTCGTCGTACCGGCGTCCGCCACGCCGCCCAGCGCACTGGAGATCTTGGACGGATCGACATAGGTATAGTTCGCCTGGATCCCGAACCCCGACAGCAGCCCGGGCAGGAACGTCAGGCTTTGCTGGTAGGACAGCTCGAAGCCCTTCACATTGCTGTGTCCCGGAGAGTTCTGCGGACCGACGAACAAGACGTTCTCCGTCACGCCGTTGTTCGAGACCTGCTGCGACTGCGTCACGCCGGAGACAATGACGTTGGTCAGGTCCTTATAGAACAGCGCGCCGGTCAGCGAGCCGACCTTGGCGAAATACCATTCCACCGACAGGTCGAACTGGTTGGCTTCGACAGGCCTCAGGTTCGGGTTCGAGTTGCGGGCACCGGCGGTCAGGCCAAATGGCGAGACACCGAAGTCCGGCTGGACCTGGGTGGTGCTCTGCAATTGCCCGAAGTCCGGACGCGAGATCGCCTTTGAATAAGCGAAGCGCGTGAGCAGCGTGGGCGTCACGCCGACCTTGACGTTGAAACTCGGCAGCCAGTGGTCGAACGAATTGCGCGTGGTCTGGTTGAACGCCGCGCCGTTCGAGAAGGTCAGATAGCTCGCCTGCTGCGCCGCCGGCACCGCGCAGAACGGGCTGGTCTGTTTCGGATCCGCGCAGAATATTGCAACGGACGCCGCCGAACCGATCAATTGGGTGCGCGTGGGGAAGGTAAAGAAGCCGTTCGCCTTGTCCAACGTCTGCACATAGCGCAGGCCGATATTGCCCGACAGCCTCAGCCCGCCAAGGAAGCCGCCGCCCTCGGTCCCGAAATCGAGCCGCGCATAGGCGGCCTTCGTCACCTCGGAATTGCTGTAGACCTCCGACGGCAGGAAGTTGGTGCCCGCAACCACGCCCGGGCGCTGCCCCGCCGGCGTGAAACCCGGGATGCCGCCCATCGCAACCCATTTCGCGTTGATCGCCTGCGCCTGCGCGGCGATCGCCGCAAAGTCGGTGGCGGGGTTACCGTTGATGTAATTGGCGACCGTGCCGGTCGGCCCGTTGCCGCGGAAGATGTTGTCGAAGCTGAACTGGCCATAGCTCGCGGCCGACGTGTCGGAGAAGTGGACCGGGCCAGACCCTGCCCACACTTCCGACAGCACGCCCCAATTGTAGAGCGAGTACCGGACCGTCTGGTCGCGATCCGCATAACGTGCCCCGACCTTCACGCGCTTGAAGAAGCTGCCGTCGCCAAAGTCATAGGTGGCGTCGCCACGGAACGACCATTCGTGGCCGTCATTCTGCTCGAAGTGATCCAGCGCCGCGCGGTAGAACTCGTTCGCCGGGTTTGCGAAATAGCTCGCGTTCGACCCGGTGCCGGACGGCCGCACGAACTCCACCTTCGGGATATCGCTCGTCAGGTCGAGATTGACGTTGGCGAAGGTCGACCCGTAGACTGCGAAGTCGGTCTGCCGGTCGGTCGAATGGACATACTGGCCGTCGAAGTCGAGCGACAGCCGGTTGGTCGCCTTCCACCTGATGTTGCCGCCGAAGTCATCGGTCACCGCGCGGGTCTGGACGCCGCGGTTGGAAAGCTGCGTTTCCATGCCGAACCGCTCGCCGCCCGGAGGGGTGTAACCGCGGTCATAGGTGATCTGGCCCGATTGGAAGACGCCATTAGGGCCGAACGTGTAGTTGGTCCCCGCCGCCGGGAACGTCGCCCGGTCGACCGCGTCCGGGTTGGTCTCGAACGTATGCTCGCCCCAGGTCTCGCGCGCGTCCGTGCGTACGAACTGCAGCGTCGCGAGCAGGGACTCGTCGTTGGTCTGGTATTGCAGCGCCGCCGCCGCGCCGACACGCTCGCGGTTGAACTCCTGTTCGCGGATGCCCGCGCCGACCGGCGCATAGACCACCTGTCCTGACGCCAGACCGGGGAAGGTGTCGGTCACCGGCATACCATTGCCGCTGATGTCGCGGCTGCCGTTGAACCGTTGCTGGAAATTGGTGACCTGGATGCCGTCCGCCCGGCTGAAGAGCTGCGAATAGGACCCGCCGACGAGGATGCCGAATCGGCCGATGCTCGTCTGGAAGTTGCGGCTGTAGAGGGCCGACACCGACGGGCTGCCGCGACCGATCAGGTCGCTGTAGTTCATGTCCGCCGAGACGTAGAGAACCGTTGCCTTGCTGTCGAAGGGCTTGCGCGTGTTGAGGTTGACCGTGCCCGCAATGCCGCCCTCGATCTGGTCGGCGGTCATGTTCTTGTAGACCTCGACCGATCCAAGCAGCTCGGGCGACACGTCCTGGAAATTGAGCGCGCGTCCGCCATTGGTGGAAAAGGTGTCGCGACCGTTGAACTCCGAGCGGACATAGTTGAGTCCGCGGATCACGATCCCCGAACCCTCGACGGAGAAGTGATCGGGATCGGTCGCGCCCGCAAAGCGCGAGATCGACACGCCCGGCACGCGTTGCAGCGCTTCGGTCACCGAACGGTCCGGCAGCGCGCCGATATCCTCGGCGGTGATCGCATCGACCACCGTGTCCGCATTGCGCTTGATGTTCTGCGAATTGGCGATGCTCGCGCGGATGCCGGTGACCACGATGTCGTTGGTGCTATCGGGCGCGGGTGTCGACTGGTCGGCGGCTTGCGGAGCGGCGTTGGCGGGTGCGCTGTTCCCGCTCGTGGTCTGCGCCGGTGCCTGGCTGCTGACGGCCAGAGCGAACGCCGAGGAGCCGACGCCGAACAAGCGAGCGACCGTGTTGCTCCGGCGAGCGAGCGAAAACGACATTGAAACCCTCTCCTGCCGCTGGGCATCATTGGTGGCGCCAGCTTCGCCCGGGACCTCCGGGCATGGTTCGATACATCAGCCTTGCCCGGTCGTGACAACCCAAATGCGGTGCCGCTCCCGATTAAACGTTTTGATTTCTGTTAATATGTTGCGCTTCGGCCACACTTGCTCCAGCAGGCCGGGGCGAGGGAGAGGAGCGCATGAGCGTTAGGCAGTTGCGGGCGGCTCGATGCCGGTGAAGGTCGTCATCGTCGGGGGCGGAACCGCCGGGTGGATGACCGCGGCGGCGCTCGCCGCGCTGCTCGGGCCCCGCGTTGCGGACACGCACCTGATCGAGTCGGAGGAGATCGGCATCGTCGGCGTCGGCGAGGCGACCTTGCCGCACATCCGCGCGTTCAACACGCGCCTCGGCATCGACGAAGCCGAGTTCATGGCGGCGACGAGCGCCACCTTCAAACTGGGCATCGAGTTCCGCGACTGGGGGCGACGCGGGGACAGTTACATCCACCCGTTCGGGGCCTTCGGGCAGGATACCGACCAGGTGGGGTTCCACCATTACCTCAACCGGGCCGGCGGGCTCGACGACATCGAAGCCTTCTCGTTGCCGATCGTCGCGGCGCGACAGGCGAAGTTCGCGCCGCCGAGCGAGGACCGGTCGCTGCTCTCCACCTATGGCTATGCCTATCAGTTCGACGCGACGCGCTATGCGCCGTACCTCCGCGCGCGCGCCGAGCGAGGGGGCGTGACCCGCACCGAAGGCCGGGTCGTGGACGTGGCTCGCGATCCGCTCAGCGGCGACGTGACCGCGGTCACGCTGGCCGACGGGACGGTGGTCGAGGCCGACCTGTTCGTCGACTGCTCCGGATTCCGTGCGCTGCTGCTCGGCCAGACCCTTGGCGAGGCGTATGAGGACTGGTCCCGCTGGCTGCCGTGCGACCGCGCGGTCGCGGTGCCGTGCGCGGCGGCGAGCAGGCCGATCGCGCCCTATACGACCGCGACGGCGATGGCGGCGGGATGGCGCTGGCGGATCCCGCTCCAGCACCGCGTCGGCAACGGCTATGTCTATGCGTCGCGCTACATCGACGACGACGCCGCGACCGAAGCATTGCTCGGCGCGATCGAAGGCGAGCCGCAGGCGGAGCCGCGGTTCCTCCGGTTCACCGCCGGCCGACGCAGCCGTGCGTGGGTCCGCAACGTCGTCGGCATCGGGCTGGCGGGCGGGTTCCTCGAACCGCTCGAATCGACCAGCATCTACCTCATCCAGACCGCGATCACCGCGCTGATCGAGCTGTTCCCGCAGGGCGCGATCACCGACATCGACCGGGACGAGTTCAATCGCGTGCTCGGGCTGGAATATGACCGGGTCCGCGACTTCCTGATCCTGCACTACCACGCGACGACGCGCGACGACTCACCGTTCTGGGATCATGTCAGGACGATGGACATCCCCGACACGCTGGCGGAGAAGATGGACCTGTTCCGGCGGCGCGGTCGGGTGATGACCTATCGCGAGGGCGCGTTTCTGGAGCCGAGCTGGGTTGCGGTCTATCTCGGCCAGGGCATCGTGCCGCGCGGCTATGACCAGCGGGCCGACCTTCCATCCGGCGCGGCGCTTGGCAAGGCGCTTGCCCAGCTGCGCGGGGAGACCGCAAGGGCGGTGGCGACCATGCCCGATCACGCGACCTATCTCTCGAAGCTTTGCGCCGCGGCATGACCGACGGGCCGATCCGCACGGTCGCCGTGGTCGGGGACGGGGTCGCCGGCTGGATGGCGGCGGCGGCGTTCGCGCGACGTGTACCGGGGGTGCGCGTCGCGCTGGTGCCGGGCGGCGTGCCGGGGCTGGCCGACAGGTTCGGCGGCACGACGCCGGCGGTGCATGATTTCCACCGTGACCTGCGGATCGACACGCGCGACCTGATCGTGCGGACGGGCGGCGCACTTCGTCTCGGCACGCGCTTCGCCGGCTATGTTCACGCATTCGGCCCGGTCGGCGCAGGCGTCGTCAACGGCCCGTTTGCGGCGGCGTGGTGCCAGATGCGCGATGCCGGCCAGTTCGACGCCTACTCGCCCGGCGCGCAGCTGGGCTTCGCCGGCAAGGTGCCGCACCCCGACCCGATCTTCGATGCCGTGGGGTTCGGGTTGCAGTTCGCACCGGAGGCCTATCGCGCCTATCTTGCGGGCTATGCCGAGCATGTCGGGGTCGCGGTCACCGCCGCGCGCGCGGCGCAACCGGTCATCGCCGACGGCAGGGTGACGGCGATCCGGCTTGATGACGGGACGCAGCTGACCGCCGATCTCTACGTCGATGCCACCAACGCCGCAGGGCTTCTGATCGGTGAACTCGGCGATCGCGACTGGCAGGATTGGTCGCACTGGCTCGCCGCCGACAGCGTCGTGCAAGCCAGCAGCGCACCGGTCGCGACTTTGCCCTCCTTGGATTATTGTGCAGCAGTCGCGGGCGGCTGGCGGCTGACGACCAGCCTTCCCGGACGCACGGACCACGCGCTCGTCTACGACAGCAAGGTGCTAGGTGATGCCGAAGCCGCGCGGCTGCTGGGCCTCGCCGCCGCTGCGCCCTTCCGCTTCCGCCCGGGACGGCGAGCGCACGCGTGGATCGCCAACGTCGTCGCGGTCGGCGACGCGCATGTCGTGGTCGAGCCGATCGAGGCGGCCCCGCTCCACCTCCTCCATACCCAGATCGACCGGCTGATCACCTCCCTGCCGGGTCGCGACTTCGCCGAGGTCGAAATTGCCAACTACAATCGCGAGGCGAACGAAGAGGCCGACCGGCTGCGTGACTTCCTCCTCGCGCATCGTCGCGACCCGGTGAACCCGCCCGCGGAACTCGCCGACACGCTGGCGCTGTTCGCCGAACGTGGCCGATGGCGTCAGCGCGACGGCGAGGGTTTCTCGCGCGACGACTGGCAGGCGGTGCTGTTCGGGCTGGGGATACGTCCCCGCCTCGTCGATCCGGTGACGCGGGTCGCGGACGTCGCGCGATGCGCGGCGGACCTGGCGAGCTTTCGCCACCGCCTCGCCAACGCCGTCGCGCGGGCACCGACCCACCGCCAGCATCTCGAAAGCCTGAAGCGATGAACGACCAGCGTATCCGCGAGGTGGTGATCGTCGGTGGCGGCACCGCGGGCTGGATGGCGGCGGCCGCGCTCGCCAAGTTCCTCGCCAATGGCGAGAGCCGGATCCGCCTGATCGAGAGCGAGGAGATCGGCACGGTCGGTGTGGGAGAGGCGACGATCCCGACGATCACCACCTTCAACCGTATGCTCGGCATCGACGAGGATGACTTCGTCGCCCGGACGAAAGGCACGTTCAAGCTGGGCATCCGCTTCGACGATTGGCGACGGATCGGCGAAAGCTATTTCCACCCCTTCGGCCAGTTCGGGCAGGATATCGAGGGGCTGAGCTTCCACCAGTTCTTCCTGAAACTGGCGCAGGCGCGGCGATGTGCGGACATCTGGCATTATGCACCGTGCGCGGTGGCGGCCGCCGCAGGCCGCTTCTCGCGCGAGCAGGACCCGCGCTCGCCCTTCACCCTCCCCTATGCCTATCATTTCGATGCCGGGCTCTACGCGGCATTCTTGCGCGACTATGCGGAAGCGCGCGGGGTCGAGCGGATCGAAGGCCGGATCGCCGATGTCGAGCAACGTAGCGAGGACGGCTTCGTCGAGGCGGTGGTCCTGGCGGACGGTCGGCGGATCGCGGGCGAGCTGTTCGTCGACTGTTCGGGGTTTCGCGGCCTGCTGATCGAGGGCGCGCTGGCGAGCGGGTACGAGGACTGGACGCACTGGCTGCCGTGCGACCGCGCGGTCGCGGTACCGACGGCCAATGTCGGCGATCCGGTCCCCTATACCCGCGCGATCGCCCGGCCCGCGGGCTGGCAATGGCGCATCCCGCTCCAGCACCGCACGGGGAACGGTTACGTCTATTCCAGCCGCCATACCGACGATGCGTCTGCCGAAGCGCTGCTGCTCGCCAATCTGGAGGGCGCGCCGCTCGCGGCCCCGCGCCGGCTGTCGTTCGTCACCGGACGGCGAAAGCAAATGTGGAACCGCAACGTCGTGGCGCTCGGCCTGTCGGGCGGGTTCCTCGAACCGCTCGAATCCACCTCGATCCACCTGATCCAAACCGGGATCGCCAAGCTGTTGTCGTTATTCCCCGACCGCCGGTTCCTGCCGGTGGAGCGGGCCGAGTATAACCGGTTGATGCGGGGAGCTTACGATGGCGTGCGCGACTTCATCATCCTGCACTACCACGCGACCCGGCGCGACGACACGCCGTTCTGGGACCACGTCCGCACCATGGAGGTGCCGGAATCGCTCAACCGCAAGATTGACCTGTTCCGCGCCAAGGGACGGTTCTTCCGTTACGACGACGAACTGTTCTCCTTGGCGAGCTGGGTCGCGGTGCTGCTGGGTCAAGGCGTGGTGCCGGAAGGCTATGACCCGATCGTCGACGCGCTCGACGACGACCGACTGGCCGAAGCGGTCGAGCACATGCGGCAGGCGGTGAGAGGCAAGGTCGCGGCCATGCCGAGCCATGCCGACTTCATCCGGCACCACTGCGCCGCCGGGTAGGGTCAGCCACCCTTCCAGTAGCGGACGTAATCCACTTCCATCCGCTGCGGCAGCGCCGCGTCGTCGATCCCCTTCGCGCCGCCCCAGCCGCCGCCGATCGCTAGGTTCAGGATCAGGTGATAGGGCGAGGTGAACGGCCAGGCCGCGCGTCCGCCGGGCTGATCGTCCCTCACCCGCATATAGCCGCGCCCGTCCACGCCGATCGTGATCGATCCGCGCCGCCAGTCGAGCTGGTAGCGGTGGAACGCGGTGCAGCTCGTCGGCACGCTCGCCTGCGCGCCGCGCTGCGTGCCCTTGGCGTGATTGAACAGGCCGGTGTGCAGCGTCGCATGGACGATGTTCGGGTCCCAGCCCACCGCTTCCACCATGTCGATCTCGCCGGCATCGGGCCAGGAGCCGCCATCGGGCAGCATCCAGATAGCCGGCCAGGTGCCGCGCGCGCATGGCAGCTTCGCGCGAACCTCGTAATAGCCATAGCCCAATTGCGACCGGGTGACGAGCTTCGCCGACGTATAGGATTGTCCGCCCCAGTCAGGGTAGCGGGCGGCGGTCAGCGTCTCGTGACGCGCCTCGATGACGAGGCTGCCGTTCTCGATCCGGCTGTTCTCTGACCGGTCGGCGGCGTAGTACTGCTTCTCGCCATTGTACCAGCCGAGCGCGTTGCGATCGGTGTCGAACCGCCATTTCGCGCGGTCGATCGACGCGCCGCTGAACTCGTCGGCCCAGGTCGGCGCGGCTTGCGGCGGCGGCGGCATCGACTCGTCAATTGCGACGTTGGTCGCGGTCATCGCCTGCAGCGCGAATACCAGCGCGGCGCTCATTTCGCCTTTGGCGGCCCGAAATCCAGCACGAAGACCGGCCCCAGGTCGATCGTCGTCGCCGCGGCGGCAAGGTGGAGCGCTACGTTGACCTGCCCGGCGGCGTGATCGGTGTCCGCCGCGCCGCGGACCTCGTACATCTTCCACGCATTGCCGACATCGGCCGAACCAATCACGACCTGCGTATAGGGCGCCTGGGCCAGCTGCAGGCCGGCAAAGGGGATCGGCGTCGTCTGCCCGTCGTGCATTTTCGGCGCGCGCGCCCAGAAGGCAACGACGAGGCGGTCGCCCTTGCTGATCGGCTTCTCGACCGGCGACGTCGCACCGTCGGTATAGGCCTGCGGTCCCTTTTCGCGGACCTCGACGCGATAGGCCTGCCCGCCCTGCACCGACTTGTCGGTAACGACCTTCGCGGTCTGGCTAGGACCGTACGCCGCGTAATTGATGCCGGGCGTGTTGATCGCATATCTCAGGATCGCCGCGCCGTCTTGCGCTGGGGCGGCGACCGCCGTCAGGGCGAACGACGTCGCGCAGATCGCGGCCAGAACCTTGGTCATCCTCTCGTCTCCTCCGATGTGGTCAGGGCTGGGCGCAGCGGCGCATCGGCACGTCCGCATGCGCGATCCGTACCCCGGAAATGGACAGCGTCAGCGCGCCGTCGGTCGTGATCGCGAAAGGCGCGGTGACGGTCTTCGGATCGACGCCCGCAGCCACGAAGCATTGCAGCGGTATCGCCAGACTGTCCCATTGCGCGAGCTTGGCGCCCCGCAGGATGCCGGTGATCGCGACCGAACCCGCCGGGCCCGCGGCGTTGCCCATGCTCAGCGTGACGGGGGCGGTGGGGGCTGAGTCGACACGGTAATCGACGATCAGGCTCAACTCGCCATTGGCCTCGCGACTGAGGTCGACCGGACGCGATGCCTCGATCTCGACCTTGCCGCGCTGTCTGCCATTCCAGCTGAACCGGCGCGAATCCTCCTGCGCGTTCCGGTCGATGCCCGTCATGTGCAACGCCCCCGTCGCGGTCACGGCATCGTTGCCCAGCACCCGGACGATCGACTGATGTTCCTCCGCCAGCGCGAGCGTCCAGCCCTCCGGAACCCGGCCCTTGGCGAACAGCGGCCCCGCCGTGCCCATGTCCATGCCGGTCGGGCGCGTCTCGTCGAGGTGCGGCACCGGTCGCCGGTCGGCATAGGTGAGCCCGTAGCCGAACGGAAACAGCGGGTCATAGCCCGCGTCCGACCGGTTCAGCACGAACTGGTCCGGGCGTTTCGGCCATGAGAACGGGAGCTTGCCGCGGAAATCATGCACCGGCTTGCCCGATGCGTCGGCGAATAGCATGTCCGCGACGCCGCCGCCCTCGCTGCCCGGCAGGAAGGCGGCGACGAACGCGTCCGACGCGTTCAGCTCGGCATTGACCCACATCGGCCGACCGGACAGGAACACCGCGACCACCGGGATACGCGCGGCCTGCAGCTTCCTGAGCAGCGCGAGGTCGCTCTTGTCCTGTGGACTATATTCCAGATTGGGGCGGTCCCCCATGAACTCGGCATAGGGCGTCTCGCCGAACACGACGATCGCCGCGTCGGGCCGCTGCGTAAAGCTGCCGTCAGGGGCGTAACTCGCCGTGCCGCCCGCCTTTGCGACCGTCTCGCGGATGCCGCTCCAGATCGACTGCGCGTTGGGGAAGCCGGAATTGGCGACGTCGGTGCCCTGCCAGGTGATCGACCAGCCGCCCGCCTGCTGCGCGATCGTGTCGGCCGCCTTTCCCGCGACCAGGATGTTCGCGCCGGGCTTGAGCGGCAGGACGTGGCCGTTGTTCTTCAACAGCACCAGCGACTCCCGCACCGCCTGCCGGGCAAGCGCGCGGTTGGCCGGCGCACCGATCAGCGCGAAGTTGCCCGCATCGGGGCGCGCGGACGGACGGCCTTTGTCGAACACCCCCGCGATGAGCTTTACCCGCAGGATGCGTCGCACGGCATCGTCGAGCCGGGCCGGGGAGATTTCCCCCGACTTCGCCTGCGCCAGCGTGTTGGCGTAGAGCGTCTTCCAGTCGCCCGAGATCATGAACATGTCGAGGCCGGCATTGATCGCGGGGGCGCAGCTGGTGATCGTGCAACCCGGCACCTGGGCATGCGCGTTCCAGTCGCCGACGACGAAGCCGTTGAATCCCATGCGCCCCTTCAGCACGTCGGTGACGAGGCTCTTGTTGGCGATCATCTTGACGCCGTTCCAGCTCGAGAAGCTGGTCATCACCGTCAGCGTTCCCGCCGCGAGCGCGGGTGGATAGCCCGCGCCGTGAATGTCGCGCAGCGTCGCTTCGTCGACGCGGGTGTCGCCCTGGTCCTTGCCGCCGGTGCCGCCATCGCCGAGGAAATGCTTGGTCGTGGCGATGACATGGCCGGGCGCCATGAAGTCCTTCGTCCCGACCCGACCCTGCAGCCCGGTCACCACCCGCCCGGCATAGGCGGCGACCAGCGACGGCTCCTCCGAATAGCTCTCATAGGTGCGCCCCCACCGGTCGTCGCGCACCACCGCCAAGGTCGGGGCGAAGCTCCAGTCGAGCCCGGCCGCCGCGGTCTCCTCGGCCGTCACCCGCCCGATCTGCTCGACCAGCGCCGGGTCGCGCGCGGCCCCGAGCCCGATATTGTGCGGAAACAGTGTCGCGCCGATGATGTTGTTGTTTCCGTGAACCGCGTCCGTGCCCCAGATCACCGGGATCTTCGGGCGTCCGTCCGACCGGTCCATCGACGCGTCGTAGAATGCGTCGGCGAGCTTGAGCCACGCCGACGGCGGGGCGAGTTCGTTATTGTCCGGAGACGAATTGCCACCGTTAAGGACCGAGCCCAGTTTATAGGTCTTGAGGTCCGCGGGCGTGACGGTGGCGATGTCCGCCTGGATCAGCTGGC
>CAXTTU010000008.1:0-22684 GCA_964247225.1 uncultured Sphingomonas sp.
GGCGGCAACGGCTGGTCGATGTGGTGATCGGCGACCCGCGCGCGCCCGATCTGACGGCGGACTGGATCGAGGCGGATACGCGCATTGGTCTCGATGGCGCGACGGTCACCGGCCTCCATGCCGGTCATGTCCGCGCGCGGGCGCGGTGGCAGGACGGGCGGCTGTCGCTCGGCAGCATCGACCGGCTGCTGCCCGCACCGACGGGCAGGGCCTTTCGGCTGCCCGCGCTCGATCTCGACGTCACCGATGCGCGAGTGCGGCTGGACCTGCCGCAAGGCGTGGTGAGCCTGCGCATCGCGGGCAGCGGACGCCTCGATGGCGGTTTCCGCGGGACGGTGCGGGCGAGCAGCGGACGGCTGGCGGCGGCGGGCTGCGTCGTCGAACGGGCGGCGGCGATGATGCGGGTATCGGTGGACCGCGCGCGGCCCCGCCTGCAAGGACCCGTCCGCGCGGGCGCGGCAAGCTGCGGTGCCGTCCGCGCGCGTGCGCTGGCGAGCGATCTCGGGCTGACGCTCGGACCCGCGCTCGACAGCTGGACCGGGCAGGCGCGATTGGCGGCGGGCGAAATCGTGCATCGGGCGGCGCGGCTCGCCGACCTGACCGGCGCGATCGGCTTTGGCGGCGATCCGAACGGGACGCGGGGCACGCTGGACCTCATCGCCGGGCGCTTCGCCGCCGCCGATGCGAGCGGTCGCGCGCTGGCGTTGCACGGCGAGTATCGGATCGACCGGGCAGGTATGTCGTTGGGCGGCACCTCGGGCTCACGGCTGTCGGCGGGCGAGGTGCGGGTCGCGCCACACCTGCTCGGCGCGCTCGATCGCTGGGTGGGGGCTGGCGCAGGCACCCCGGTCGCGCCGCTGCTCCGGCGAGGGGCGCAGGCCTCACGGGCGGCGGGCGAGCGGTTCGATCTGGCCGCAGCATTCACCGCGCGGATGAGCGGAGGCCGGGCGAGAGTGGCCGTGTCGCGAGTGGAAGCGGCATCCGCGAGCGGTGCGCACGCGCGCTGGGTGAGCGACACGGGGCTGGTCTGGACCGACCGCGGCCTGGCCCCGGTCGCGGGAACGCTCGGCCTAGGCGGCGGTGGCCTGCCCGCGGCGACAATACGGCTCACGTCGCCCGCGCCCGGCGCGCTCACCGGCGTCGCCAGCTTGCAACCTTACGCCGCCGACGGAGCCGCGCTCGCGCTCGCGCCGGTGCGCTTCACGCTGGCGGATGGCCGCGGGCGGGTGATCACCGCCGCCCGCCTATCGGGGCCGCTCGCCGGCGGTCGGGTGGACTCGCTCGCGCTGCCGGTCGACGCGCGCTGGGGCGGCGGCACGCTGGCGCTCAATCCCGATTGCGGGACGTGGAGCGCCGCGCGGGTCGTCGTCGCCAGCCTCCACCTCCACGCGCCGCGCTTGGCGGTGTGCCCGGCAGGGAGCGCGCTGGTGCGTGTGACCGGGGCCGGGGTAAGCGGGGGCGCGCGTCTTGCGGGCCTGTCGCTCACGGGCAGTATCGGTTCCAGCCCGCTGGCGCTCAAGGCGGGGGACGCTGTGCTTCAGCTCGACGGAAGGAGCATTGCCGCCCGCAACGTGACGGTGCGGATCGGCGCGCCGGGCCGGTTGACCCGGCTCGACATAGGGAGCCTCGCGGGGTCGCTCCGCAACGGCTCGCTTGACGGCGAGTTCGCGCGCGCGGGTGGCCAGATCGGCGCGGTGCCGCTCATCCTCTCACAAGCCGCGGGGCGCTGGAGCGTCGCGCGCGGAACGCTCGACCTGGCGGGCGCGCTGACGGTAAGCGACACCGCCGCGCAGCCGCGCTTTCACCCGCTCCCCGTGCACGACGTGACGCTCCGCCTCGCGGGCGACCAGATCGCGGCGGCGGGCGCGCTGCTCTCGCCGGGGGCCAAGCGCAAGGTCGCCGACGTGACGATCACGCACGATCTGGCGCGCGGCGCGGGCGAGGCGGTGCTCGACGTGCCCGGCCTCACCTTCGACCGCGGGCTCCAGCCCGACGCGCTCACCCCGGCCACCTTCGGCGTAATAGCCGAGGTGAAAGGCACGATTACCGGGCAGGGCCGCGTTGCATGGAGCGATGCGGGCGTGTCCAGCACCGGCACGTTCCGCACCGCGGGCACCGATCTCGCCGCCGCGTTCGGCCCCATGTCGGGCGTGGCGGGCGAGATCCGCTTCACGGACCTGCTCGGGCTTCGAAGCGCGCCCGACCAGCGCGTCACCGTCAAGCAGATCAACCCCGGTATCCCCGTCACCGACGGCGTGATCCGCTTCCAGACGCTGGGCGGCACGAGCTTGCGCATCGCAGGCGGGGAGTGGCCGTTCGCGGGCGGCAAGCTGATGCTGCGCCCGACATTGCTCGATTACTCGACGCCGCGGCTGCATGCGCTGACCTTCGCGCTGAGCGGGGTGGACGCGCGCCAGTTCCTTGGCGAATTCGACTTCAAGAACCTCGACGCGACCGGGGTCTTCGACGGCGTGCTGCCGATGGTGTTCGACGAAAGCGGCGGGCGCGTCGCGAACGGGCACCTCGCCGTACGGGAAGGCGGCGGCACGATCGCCTATGTCGGCGACCTCGGCCGCAAGCACCTCGGCTTCTGGGGCGACCTCGCGTTCGGGGCGTTGAAGTCGCTCCGATACCGCAGCCTTGCGGTCAGCATGAACGGCCCGCTCGCGGGCGAGATGGTGACGGAGGTACGCTTCGCAGGCATCGGAGAGGGCAAGGGCGCGCGGTCGAACTTCCTCATCCGCCGGCTCGAACGACTACCGTTCGTGTTCAACATCCGGATCAAGGCGCCCTTCCGCGGCCTGATCGGGTCGGCGCAGTCCTTCTATGATCCGAGCGAGCTGGTCGAGCACCTGCCCGCGCTCCTCGAGCAGCAGCGGGCCACCCCGCCCATTCAGCCCCCCGCAAGCGAGACCAAGCCATGAAGGACACGGGTGTGACGATGTACAAAATGATTGCGGTCGCGCTGCTGTTGCCGACGGGGGCGTGCGTGAACGTCACCGCGCCCAACAAGCCGATCGAGATCAACCTCAACATCGCGGTGACGCAGCAAGTGGTGTACAGGCTCGACAACCAGGCGAAGTCGCTGATCCAGTCCAACCCGGAGATATTCTGACATGCGCAAGGCGATGGCGACGATTGCGATGGCGGCAATGCTCGCGGGCGGCTCGGCGGCGTTGGCGCAGCGCGACCCGGCCTATGCCGCCGCGCGCGCGGCGGGAGAGATCGGCGAACAGCCCGACGGCTATCTCGGGCTGGTCGGGGCGGGCTCGCCTGCACTCCGCGCGCTGGTCAACAGCATCAACATCCAGCGCAAGGTCGCCTATACGAGGAGTGCCGCCGAAAGCGGCGCGACGGTGGAGCAGTTCGCCTTTACCAGCGGCTGTACCCTCGTCGCGCAGACCAGGCCGGGCGAGAAATACCGCACGCCCGAGGGCGTCTGGAAATCCCGCACCCCCGCTGCGCCGGAACGCGACCCGCGCTGCGGCTGAGGCAAGGCGTCACTATCGGTCCCCGGACCGGATCGGGGCCGCCGTCGTGAGGACGAGCGCGGCACAGGACGCGCGCCAGCGGTGCATTCGGGTAACACGATCGGCTCCGGGGCTTGTCGCCCCCGCGACATGACAGAAAGCGGCTTCGCTGTCCGCCGTTATTTGTTATAGCGGCTCCCAATCAACTCTTGTTCGAGTGGGAGAATGCCGATGATCTTGGACGACAGCGTCGCCGCCGTGGTGACCGGTGGGGCTTCCGGCTTGGGCGAAGCGACCGCGCGCGCGCTCGCCGCCGCGGGGGTGAAGGTGGCGATCTTCGATCTGCAGGCGGAGAAAGGGGAGGGGGTCGCGCGCGCGATCGGCGGCGTGTTCTGCCGGGTCGACGTCACCTCCGACGCGAGCGTCGATGCCGGGTTCGTCCAGGCCCGCGCCGCGCACGGGCAGGAGCGGGTGCTGGTCAATTGCGCGGGCACCGGCAACGCGGTGAAGACGGCGAGCCGGTCGAGGGAAGACGGCTCGGTCAAGCACTTCTCCCTCGATGCGTTCGACCGGATCATCCAGATCAATCTGGTCGGCACGTTCCGCTGCATCGCCAAGGCGGCGGCGGGGATGCTGACGCTCGCCCCGCTCACGGACGGCGAGCGAGGCGCGATCGTCAACACCGCCTCGGTGGCGGCGGAGGACGGGCAGATCGGGCAAGCGGCTTATGCGGCGTCCAAGGCGGGGATCGTCGGCATGACCCTGCCGATCGCGCGCGACCTGATGGGCGAGGGCATCCGCATCAACACGATTCTGCCCGGCATCTTCGACACGCCGCTGCTTCAGGGCGCGCCGCAACCGGTTAAGGACGCGCTGGCCGCGTCGGTGCCGTTTCCCAAGCGGCTCGGACGTTCGGAGGAATATGCCCGGCTCGCGCTTACCACCATCGAGTGCGGGTATTTCAACGGTGAGGACGTCCGCCTCGACGGCGGCATCCGCATGGCCCCGCGGTAACGGCCCGATGGCTGGAGCGCTGGAAGGGCTGCGGATTGTCGAGCTGGCGGGCATCGGCCCCGTGCCGTTCTGCGGGATGATGCTGGCCGATCATGGTGCGGAGGTGATCCACGTCCATCGCCCGGGGGTGCCGCCCGACCCGCGCGATCCGCTGCTGCGCTCGCGGCGGCTGGTCGAGGCCGACCTGAAATCGCCCGACGGCGTCGCCGCGGTGCGGGCGCTCGCTGCCGATGCCGACGGGCTGATCGAGGGGTTCCGGCCGGGCGTGCTAGAGCGCCTCGGCCTCGATCCCGCCGCGCTGATCGCGGCCAACCCGCGGCTGGTTCTCGGGCGCATGACCGGCTGGGGCCAGACGGGCCCGCTGGCGCAGGCCGCGGGGCACGACATCAATTACATCGCCGTCGCAGGCGCGCTGCACGGCCTTGGCCGCGCGGGCGACAAGCCGACGCCGCCGATCAACCTCGTCGGCGATTTCGGCGGCGGCGGGATGATGCTGGCGTTCGGCTTGACGACCGCGTTGCTCAGCGCCGCGCGCACGGGCCAAGGCCAGGTGATCGACTGCGCGATGACCGAGGGCGCGGCGCTGCTGATGAGCATGATGTGGGGGTTTCGCGCGACCCACCACTGGCAGGACGAGCGCGGCGTCAACCTGCTCGACACCGGCGCGCACTTCTACGACACCTACGAGACCGCGGACGGCAAGTTCGTCGCGCTGGGCGCGATCGAGCCGCCCTTCTATGCGCGGTTCCGCGCGCTCGCGGGGATCGCCGATGACCCGGCGTTCGACGGGCAGTTCGACCGTGCCGCCTGGCCCGCGTTGCGCGAACGGCTGACCGCGCTGTTCCTGACCCGCACGCGCGACGACTGGTGCGCGCTGATGGCGGGCGAGGATGCGTGCGTCGCCCCGGTCCTGTCGATGGCGGAAGCGCCCGACCACCCGCACAACCTCGCCCGCGAGAGCTTCGTCGAGCTGGCCGGTGTCGTCCAGCCCGCCCCCGCGCCACGCTTCTCGCACACCCCGGCGCGCCGACCCGAGGCGTCCGTCTAGCGACCGGTCGGCAGGTCGCGGAACGCGGCGTCCTTGTCGGCGCGCACGTCGCCGGGCAGGCCCAGTACGCGCTCGGCGATGATGTTCTTGAGGATCTCGTCGGTGCCGCCCGCGATGCGGAGCCCGGGCGCCCACATGACCGCTTGCTGGAACGCGCCCGCCAACGGGGCCAGCGCCGGATCGCTGATGATGCCGTACTGGTCGAGCGCTTCCATCGCGGCGTTGCCGATGTCCTGCAACTGGTTGGCGGAGATGATCTTGCCGATCGCGCTTTCGGGGCCGGGCGTCTGCCCCTTGGACAAGGCGGTGATCGTGCGCATCCGGGTATTGCGCAGCCCTTCCGCCTGCACCCACCAGTCGGCGAGCCGCTGGCGAAAAGCGGCGTCGCGGATCAACGGGCCGTCGACGCCGTCGATCTCACGCGCGAGCTTGAGCATGTCCGCCGGCCCCGCGCCGCTGCTCCCGCCGATCGCCAGCCGCTCGTTCATCAAGGTGAACAGCGCCACGCGCCAGCCATCGTCCACCGCCCCCAGCCGCTGCGCATCGGGAACGCGCACGCCGGTGAACCATACCTCGTTGAAGTCGGACCCGCCCGACATCTGGTGAATCGGCCGTATCTCGATGCCCGGGGATTTCAGATCGACCCAGAACATCGTGAGGCCCTTGTGCTTGGGCTTAGCGGGGTCGGTGCGGACCAGCACGATGCCATAATCGGAATAATGCGCGCCCGAGGTCCAGACCTTCTGGCCGTCGATCACCCAATCGTCACCGTCGCGAACCGCGCGGGTGCGGATCGCGGCGACGTCGGAGCCACCCGCGGGCTCCGAGAACAGTTGCGACCATATCTCCTCGCCGCGCAGTGCCGGCCCGACGAACCGCTCGCGCGTCGCCGGGTCGGCGTACCGCGCCACCGTGGGCACGCACATGCCGAGCCCGATCGCGAAATAAAGGTAACGCTGCGGATGCCGCGCCTCCTCTTCGGCAAAGATGACGCTCTGGATCGGCGTGCCCCCCGGCCCGCCCCATTCGCGCGGCCAGGTGATCTGCGCATAGCCCGCCTCGGCCTTGCGCGCCTGCCACGCGCGGCCCGCGCTCAGCTGGTCGGCATGGTGCATCGCCTGATGCTCGGCGACGTTAGTCGCGAGCCAGTCGCGCACCGTCGCGCGGTAAGCGGCTTCCTCCGCGCTGTCCTCGAAGTCCATCGGTTCAAGCTCCTCAGGCGGCGTTGCGGGTTTCGAGCGCGGCGACCAGCCGCTCGCGCCACAGCGCCGGCGCGCCCGCGACGAGCGCCAGCTGGCGCGAGCGGCGGTAGTAGAGCTGCGGGTCCGCCTCCCAGGTGAAGCCGATGCCGCCATGCGTCTGGACATTCTCCTTGGCGGCGAACCAGAATGCGTCGGAGGCGGCGACGCGCGCGGTGGCGGCGGCGAGCGGCAGTTCGGCCGCGTCGCTGTTCAGCGCCCACGCCCCGTAATAGGCGTTGGACCGCGCCACCTCGTTCCTGACGTACATGTCGGCGAGCTTGTGCTTGATCGCCTGATAGCCCGCGATCGGCCGCCCGAAGGCGTGGCGCTCGAGCGCATAGCCGCGCGCCATCTCTAGGCAGCGGTCTGCCCCGCCGAGCTGCTCGAACGACAGCAGCACCGCTGCACGGTCGAGCACCGCCGCCAACGCCGCCCAGCCCTCGCCCGCCGGCCCGAGCCGCTCGGCGGGCACCGCGTCGAACGTCACCGCCGCCGCGGGCCGGGTCGGGTCGAGCGTCGCCAGCGGCTCGACCCCGCTCGCCGCCTCGCACAGGTAAAGCCCGTCGCTGGCGAGTACCGCGAACAGCGTTGCGGCCCCGCCGTCGGTGACGGGGATCTTGCGACCGCTGAGCTTGCCCTCGACGACGCGGGTGCGGATTGATCGCGGCGTCAGCGGCCCCGGCCCCTCCGACGTGGCGAGCGCGCCGATCACCTCGCCCGCGACGATGCGCGGCAGCCATCTGGCGCGCTGCGTCTCCGTGCCGTGCAGCATCAGCGCCTCCGCGACAAAGTACAGCGTCGAGGCGAACGGGATCGGCGCGCAGGCGCGCCCCAGTTCCTCGGCCAGCGCGCACAATTCGACATGGCCGAGCCCCAACCCGCCATAGGCTTCGGGGACCGCGGCCCCGAGCCAGCCCTGCTCCGCCACCCCTCGCCACAGCTCCGCGTCATAGGCGACCGTCTCGTCATCGAGCACCGCATGGACCCGGTCGGCGCCGCAGCGGGCGGCGAGAAAGCGTCGCGCCTCCTCCTTCAGCGCCTTTTGCTCATCCGAATAGTCGAAGTTCATCGCCGTCTCCGCCTCATCGCCCGGCCCAGTACTCGTCGCGCAGCAACCGCTTGTAGAGCTTGCCCGTTTCGTGCCGCGGCAGCGTGTCGCGAAAGTCGATGCGGCGCGGTACCTTGACGTGGCTGAGGTGGTCGCGGGCGAAGGCGAGCAGCTCGGCCGCGAGCGCGGGTCCCGCGCCCGCCGGGTCGACCGGCTGCACCACAGCCACCACTTCCTCGCCCATCTCGTCATGCGGCGCGCCGATCACGGCGACGTCCGCCACCGCCGGATGGGTGACGAGCAGGTTCTCGATCTCGGCGGGATAGATGTTCACGCCCCCTGAGATGATGGTGAAGTTCTTGCGATCGGTGAGGTACAGATACCCGGCCTCGTCCATCCGCCCGACATCGCCCAGCGTCGTCCAGCCGTGGCGGTTGGTCGCCTCCGCGGTCTTGGCGGGGTCCTTGTGATAGGCATAGACGGCGCTGCTTTCGAAGAAAACCGTGCCTTCGGCGCCGACCGGCAGTTCCTCGCCGGCGTCGTCGCAGATATGCGTGCGCGACACCAGGTTGCGCCCGACCGAGCCCGGTCGTTCGAGCCATTCCGTCGCGGAGATCGCGCAAAAGCCGTTGCCCTCGCTGCCCGCATAATATTCGTGGACGATCGGCCCCCACCAGTCGATCATCGCGCGCTTGACCGGGGCCGGGCAGGGTGCCGCCGCGTGCCAGACCGCGCGCAGCGACGAATGGTCGTGGCGGGCGCGCACCGCCTCGGGCAGCCGGAGCAGGCGGACGAAATGGGTCGGCACCCATTGCGCGTGCGTGACCCGGAACCACTCGATCGCGCGCAGCGCGGCTTCGGCGTCGAACCGCTCCATCACTACCACCGTGCCGCCGATCTGCTGCACCGCCATCGACCAGCGCAGCGGCGCGGCGTGGTAGAGCGGCGCGGGCGATAGATAGACCATGTCCTCGGCAAACGCGTACAGCGCCCGCCCGAGCGCGACGACCGCGGAAGGGGGCGCAGGGAACGGCCCCGCGGGGAGCGGCTGGCGGATGCCCTTCGGCCTGCCGGTCGTCCCCGACGAATACAGCATGATGCTGCCCGGCGCCGGATCGGCGAGCGGGCCGGAGCCGTGCTGGTCGCGCGCGGCTTCCCAGCCCTCATAACCGGGCACCACACCGTCGCACATCAACCGCGCGACATCGCCGATGCGCGGCAGCAGCGCGGTCGCGACCGCCGCGACGCCATGGCTGGCGATCAGCAACCGGCAATCGCCGTCGCGGACGATGTATTCGGCTTCCTCGGCGTTGAGCTTCGACGACAGGCAAGTACAATAGACGCCGATCCGCTCCGCCGCCCATATCACCTCCAGATAGCGCGCCGAGTTGTCCATCATCACCGCGATGCCGTCGCCGCGACCGACGCCCAGCGACCGGATCAGCCGTGCGCCCGCGTTGGCGCGCTCGTCGAGCTGCCGATAGGTCACTTCCTCGCCGCTCGCCGCCATCAGATAGGCGACGCGGTCCGGCGCGGTTCGCGCGTGCGCGACGGGGTGCAGGGTGGGCTCGTCCATCATCCTCTTCCCGAAAGGCCGCGCCGCGTGTTCGCGGTCGCGAAGCGCAGGTCAGACCCGTTCGATGATGATCGCGGGCGCCATGCCGCCTGCGGCGCACATCGTCACCAGTCCCCGCCTGAGATCGCGGCGCTCCAGCTCGTCGAGGATCGTGCCGATCAGGATCGCGCCCGTGGCGCCGATCGGATGGCCGAGCGCGATCGCGCCACCGTTGACGTTGACCTTGGCACGGTCGAGCCCGAGGTCGCGGATGAACTTCTCCGCCACCACCGCAAACGCCTCGTTGATCTCCCACAGGTCGATATCGGCGACGCCGAGCCCCGCTTTCGCCAGCACCTTGCGCGCCGCCGGCACGGGCGCGTTGAGCATCAGCGTCGGGTCATCGCCCATGTTGGCGGTCGCCACGACGCGTGCGCGGGGCTTCAGACTGTGCTTGTCAGCATAGTGTTTGGAGGCGAGTAGCAGCGCCGCCGCGCCGTCAACCACCCCCGACGAGTTGCCCGCATGGTGCGCGTGGACGATCTCCAGGTCGGGAAACTTGCGGGCGATCTGACCGCGAAAGGTCGTCCCCTTGTCATCGATCGGGTAGTCGGCAACCGCGGCAAAGGCTGGCTTGAGCGCGGCGAGCCCTTCCGCACTGGTGTCGGAACGCGGATATTCGTCACGGTCGAGCACCACCTCGCCCGCGTCGTCGGTGACCGGCACGATCGAGCGCGCGAACCGCCCTTCGTCGATCGCGACCTTGGCGCGGCGCTGGCTCTCCAACGCGAAGGCGTCGAGCGCCGCGCGGTCGATCCCTTCCAGCGTGGCGATGGCGTCGCCGCACACGCCCTGATGCGATTGCGGATGGCGCGCGTCGAGCCGGGTGTTGCCCGACCCCATCAGCATCGGCCGCCTGCCCGCCGCCGCGTCCTCCGCCGCATGGGCACCCATCAGCGACATCATCTCCGTGCCGCCGGCGATCACCAGATCCTCCATGCCGCTCATGATCTGCGCGGCCGCGAGGTTCACCGCGGTGATGCCGCCGCCGCAGAACCGGTCGAGCGTGGTGCCGCTCGCCCTGACGTCATAACCTGCGTCCAGTGCCGCCATTCGCGCGAGATCGCCCCCCTGCTCGCCGCGCTGACTCGACGTCGACCAGATGATGTCGTCCACATCGGCGGTGTCGAGCGCGTTGCGCTCGGCGATCGCCTTTAGCACGGTCGCGGCGAGATGCTGCGGGTGGAGCGCGGCGAGCGCGCCTTTGCCCCGCTTGCCGATGCCGCGCGGGGTGCGGCAGGCGTCGATGATGTAGGCGTCGGGCACCGGCTAGTTCCTTCTCGAGGCCGCTCGGATCAGAAATGATAGCTCAGGTTGACGCCATAGGATCGCGGCTCGCCATAAGTCTTGGTGGCGACGCCGAACGTCGCAAGCGAGACGACGCCCGAGGTCGTGTAGAGCTTGTCGGTCAGGTTGCGGCCGAACACGCCGACCGACAAGCCCTGCACCCCCATCGCGTCCGACCAGTCGAGCCGGGCGTTGACCAGCGCATAGGCTTTCTGCGAGATCGCGCCCGCCAACCCGGCACCGTAGATGTCCTGATAGCGCTGCGCCGAGGTCGAGAACCATTCGAGGCTTTGGTAATAGGCCTGCGCCGACGCGGTCACCAGGCCGCGATTGCCCGACAGCGGGATCCCATAGGATCCGTTCACGCTCAGCTTGTGCCGGGGCGCGTTCGGGAACGGGTTGCGCGACAGGTCGAGTACCGTGCCCGCGGGGGCGACGTTCAACGGATCGGCACCGACCCACTTCGTGTAGCCCGTCTCGTTGTAGGAATAGTTCACGCTCAGCGAGCTGTTCCTCACCGGCTGAAGGTTGAGCTCGACCTCGACGCCCTGCAACCTCGCCGCGGCCACGTTGGCGGTGTAGGTCAGCACCGACCCGACCGAGGTGATGCCGGTGAAAGTACGCTGAATATTCGAGTAATCGTCGTGGTAATAGTCGACGTTGAGGCGACCGGGGATGCTGCCGAAGCGAAAATCCCATTTCGCGCCGATCTCGTAATCCTTGATATTCTCCGACCCATAGACAGGTGAATAGTTCTGGAGCGTCGACGAGTTGATGGTGAAACTGTTGAGCCCGCCGGGCACATAGCCCTTGCGCGTCGTCGCATAGAGCAGCAGGCCGCGGGTCGGCTTGTAGTCGATCGAGAAGTTGTAGCCATCGCCCGCGGTGCTGATTGCCGAGGTCGTTTGCGTCGCCGAGGGCGTGATCGCTCCGGTGACGTAGTTGGTCACGGCGGCCGCGGTCGTCTGGCTCACATCGTCATTGGAATGGCGATAGCCCGCGGTGAGGTGCACGCCGTTGATCAGCCCGTCGAGGCTCAGCGTCGCCTGCCCGTAATAGGCTTTTTGCGTTGCGGCACCACCGATCGCGAATGGCGTCGCGGCGGCGAAACCGAGGTTGGGCGTGGTGATCCCGCCCAGCGTCTGCGACAGCAGCGACACGCCATCGAGCTGCTGCGTGACCGGCGCGCGCTGGTAATAATAGCCGAGGACATAGACCAGCCGGGTCTTGTCGACGCTGCCCGACAGCTGCACCTCGTCGGTATAGAAGCGGTTGCCCTGGCCCAGCCTGGTGACCGCCTGATTGCCGCTCTGGTTGCTCGACGCGCCCGCGCCGACGCCGAAATACTGGATGTAGGTGGGGGACGGCGTGTCGGAGAACGCTTGGCCGGTCAGCCCCTTCGTCAGCTGATAGCCGAAGATGTTCTTCACCTGCGTCTCGAACACGCCCAACGTGGGGAGCTTGATCGTGGTGGTGTTGACGACCTCCTGATGGTGCGACTCTTCCCGGTCATAGGCGGAGTTGCCGACGTTGGAGTAGCGCAGCGCCGATCCGCCTTGCGACGTGCGCGCCAGCTCGGCGGCGAGTTGCGCCTTCATGGTGGCGAGGATGCCGATCCGCTGCGCGACGCAGGTCGGGAGATTGGGCGACAGACCAAGCGCAACGGCCCCCGCGCACACCGTGTTGAACGCGGTTGTGTTCGCGGGCAGCAGGAAAGCCGGCAGATTGGCGTTGTACGCGGACAGGATGTATGACCCGGCCGCTTCATCGACCCGGTTGTCGTCATAGATGGTGGTGTTCTTGAGCCAGCTCGTCGGCTCGAACTCCACGCTGATGCGGAACGACCGGGTGTTCGTCTCGTCGAGGCGATTGTCGGTGCCGATGATCTTCGTATAGCCGTCGACGTGGTTGCGGTTGAGCGCGGCGCGGATCGCGAGGACGTCCTTGATGACCGGCACGTTGATCGCGGCGGTGAGTTCGGTGCGCCCGAGCGAGCCGGCCGTGACTTCCAGATCGCCTTGGTAGCGGGTCAGGTCGGGGCGGCGCGGCGTCACCAGCACCGCGCCGGCGGTGGAGGTTCGACCGAACAGCGTGCCCTGCGGCCCCTTGAGCACCTGCACCGAGTCGAGGTCGTAAAGGCTCGACCCCGCCGCCGCGTCATAGCCGTTGGCGGCGGTGGGTGAGGGCACTTCGGCGAAATAGGTGCCGACCGTCGGGTTGCCGCTCGTCGGGCCCGCAAGCCCGCGGATCGCGTAAGTGCCGCCTTGATGCCCGTAACGTCCTTGCAGGCTGAGCGAAGGCACAGAGAATTTAAGGTCGTTTTGCGTGACGATCTGACGCGCAGCGAGGTCCGCCGAGGTGATCGCGGTGATCGCGGCCGGGACGTCCTGGATGTTCTCCGCGCGCCGCCGCGCGGTGACGATGACATCGCCCAGCCCCGAGATCTGCTGCTCGGCGGGGGTGGCGGGGCCGGAAGCGGACGCGGGCCCGGCGGGTCCGCTCGCCGGGTCCGGCAGGTCGGTCGAGCCGGACGGCGCGGGCGTGGGTGCCGCCTGCGCCGCGGCGTCCTCGGCCCGACATAGTCCGGTCGCCAGGGCGAGGCATGCGGTCGCGACGAGCAGGGGTCGGGGCAGGCGAGGGGCGTGCGGGCGAGACCCGAAACGTGGCGTGGCGATCCCGTCGTGCATCCTGTGGCCCCCTCTATAAGCCATTGCTGTATGAGGTGTGATATCTGTTATGACAATACGGAATCGGTGGGGGTTCGTTGGCTATGCCGGACGCGAATGCTCATTTTGCGCTGTCCGCGTCGAAGCCGTACACCGCTCGCGCGCGGGCCGGGGTCAGCAGCATGTTCTCGACCGCGCTCGCCACCTTCTCCGGCTTGCGGCGCTTGGGATCGCCATAGCCACCGCCGCCGGGGGTCACCGCGATGATGCCCTCGCCGGGCGCAAGCCGGACGGACGCGCTGGCGGGCAGCGGCGTGACCACTCCCTCGCCGTCACGGCGGAACTGCGCCGCGCCGCCCGCTTCGCCGCCGCCATGCACCCCCTGCGGCAGGTTGACCGCGCCGTCCGCCGAATAGGTCGCGGTCAGCGCGCTGGCGGTGGCGCGATATTCGACGCGCAGGCTGCCCGCGCCGACATGCGTGCCCGCGCCCTCGGTGTCGGCGAGCAGGCGGCGCTCGACGATCTCGATCGGGTAGAGCAGCTCGTCCTGCTCGGCGCTGTCGATGAAACCCATCCCGCCATTGCCGACATGGCCATAGGTCAGCCACGCGTCGTTCCACGCGGTCGCCGCGCCGCCGGTTGCGCCCAGGAACATCTGGTTGACGAAGTCGCGTCCGACCCGCGCGTCATGGCCGATGATCACCGCCTTGCATGCGGGCAGGTTCGGGCCGACCTCGGCCATGCCGAGGGTCTCCGACGTGGTGGCAAAGGCAAGCTGAACCGCCGCGGTCAGCCGATCCGCCACGTTGGTCGTCGCCATCGAGCAGCTGGTCGGGTGGCGCGGAATTCCCGCGACCGAGTTCTCGCGCAGCGCGATGTCGACCCGGCGGAAGCTGCCGCCATTGCGCGGCACGCCCTGCCCGATCGAGTTGAACACACCCGTGAGCGCCGCGGTGCGCGAGCACGCCTCGCTGAGGTTCAGTCCGCATGGCAGCGCATCAGGGTTGTCGCGCAGGTCGACGCGAATCCGGCCCGCTTCCGGTTCGACGCTCACCGTGGCGTTCAGCTTGATGCCCTGCGCGGGCGTGCCGCTCATTGGATCATGCGTCGCCGTGCCCGTGCCCGTGCCGGGCGCGAGCCCGCGGATCGCGCGCTCCATCCGGCCTTCGCTATAGTCGAGCCATTGCACCGCGAACGCGTCGAGCAGGTCCCAGCCGGTCTCGGCGGCGATGCGCTCGATCTCCGCCACCCCGATCCGCGCCGCGCCGAGCATGGCGAGGAAGTCGCCATGCCATTGGTCTGGCACGCGGATGCGCATCTGGCACATGCGCACGATGTCCTCGACCACCGCTCCCCGGTCCTGCACCTTGACCGCCGGGAAGATCAGCGCGCCTTCCTGATACACATCGACCGCGGACGCGGAATAAGTCGTCGGGACGGCGTTGCCGATATCCGCCTGATGCGCCTTGGCGAGCACGGTGAAGCGGTGCCGCCCGTCGCCGTCGATGACGGGCATCAAGATCGTATGGTCGGCGGCGTGCGAGCAGCCATGATAGGGCGAGTTGTGCAGGAAGGCGTCCCCGGCGTGCAGCTCGGGATGAAAGGCGAGCATCGACCGGACCATGAGGTCGGGGCCGGACAGGACGTGGATGGGCAGGCAATCCGCCGCCGATAGCAACTCGCTCCTTGCATCGACGATGCAACAGGAGAAATCGCGCGCGCGGTTCAGCACCCCCGAGCGACCGGTGCGCAACAGGGTGTTCGCCATCTTGCGGCAGACGCCCTCGAACCGGCTGTTCAATATGCTGAGCCGCGCGCCGTTGAGCGTGGTGTCCTTCATCGCTCGACTCCCGGCATCAGATCGACATGGAGGCTGCCGTCGCGCGTGATCCTGAACGCGCTCGCCGAGTCGAGCACCACCGAGGTGAAGGGCGATTCGACGATGGCTGGTCCCCGAAAGATCACCTCGCGCGGCATCGACTCGAACCGATGCACGGCTGCGGACCGCTCGCCTTCGCCGAGCAGGTAGATTGGTCGGTGCCCGTCCGCGCGCGCGGCCTCCGGCCAGCGGACCTGCCCGAGCGGCGATTGGCGCGCACCCGCGCTCACCCGCACGGCCAGGCCGATCACCTCGATAGCCGAGTCCGGATCGTTGACCGCGTAGATACGCAGGTGCGCGTCGTGGAAGTCGCGAACCAGCGCCTCCAGTCCCTCAGGCGACAGCGCCGGGTCGCGCAACGGCACCTGTATCTCCCAGGCCTGTCGCGGGTAGCGCGCCTCCACCGAAAAGCGGAGCGAGAGGTCGTCCGTCGCTACCCCGGCGGACCGGGCGAACGCCGCCGCGCTGTCGCGCAGTTCGCCGACCAGCGCGCGCGCCGTCTCGACGTCGAACGCCTCGCTGCGAAGGAAGGTCGCCCTGCGGTACTCCGCGCCGATCTCCGACAGCAGCCCCCCGGCCGCGCTCAGCGCCGCGCCGAGTTCCGGGATCAGGAGGGTGTGACAACCGAGCCGCCGCGCGATGTAGATCGAGTTCAGCCCCGCCGCGCCGCCGCCGCCGATCAGCACCGCGTTGGCGGGGTCGAGCCCCTGATCGACGCTGATATCGACGATCGCCTGCACCATGTTCTCGGTCGCCACGTCGATCACCGCCGCCGCCGCCTCCTCCAGCGACAGGCCCAGCGGCTCGGCGACGCGGTCGCTCAGCACCCGGACCGATGCCTCGCGATCCAGCGTGATCGCGCCGCCCAGGAAGAAGGCGGGGTCGAGATAGCCGAGCACCAGCGCCGCGTCCGACACGGTCGCCATCGTGCGCTGCACGCCGTAAAAGGCCGGTCCCGGCGACGCGCCCGCGCTTTGCGGGCCAACGCGCAGGATGCCGCCCTCATCGACCCAGGCGATGCTGCCCCCGCCCGCGCCGACGCTCTTTACGTCGACCGACGGGAAGCCGGTCATGTGCCCCAGATGCGGGCGGCCGATCCACGCCTCGCGGGTGAACGGTATCTCGCCCGCCCGGACCAGGCTGACGTCATAGGTCGTCCCGCCGGTGTCGGCGACGATCACGTCCGCGGCCGCCGCGACCCCCTTGGTGTAGTGGATACCCGCGACGGGCGCCATCGCGGGGCCGGAGTTGATCGCCTTGATCGGTGCCCGCGCGACCTCCTCCGCGTCGACCATCGCGCCTTGCGAGGTCACGACCATCAGCTTGCCCGCAAAGCCCGCCTCGCCCAGCCGCAGTTGCAGCCCGCCGAGATAGGCGGACATCACCGGCTTGAGCGAGGCGTCGATGCAGGTGGAGGAAGCGCGCCGATATTCGCGGATCGTGGGATTGAGCGCGTGCGACAGCGTGTACGGCACGCCGGGCAGATGCTCGTCGAGCAGCGCCCCGACCCGCTCCTCATGCGCGGGGTTCGACACCGACCAGAGCAGGCATACCGCCACCGCCTCGACTTGTTTATCCGCGAGCCGCCGGATGACGTTGACCACCTGCGCCTCGTCCAGCGGGCGCGTAACCTCGCCCGTCCAGTTTATGCGCCCGGGCACCTCGTAGGTGAGGTGGCGCGGGACATAGGGGTTGGGGAAGGGTGTCTGGTGGTCGAACGGGTCGATTCTGCCGCCCTCGCGCAGGGTGAGGATGTCGGGATGCCCCTGCGTGGTCAGGAACGCGGTGCGCGCGGTCGCCCCGGTGATGATGGCGTTGATTGCGTGGGTGGTGCCGTGGACCATGAGGTCGGTGCTCGCGAGCAACGCCGCCCTGCCGACGCCATAGCTCTGTGCGGCGAGGTCGAGCGCGTTGAGCAGCCCCGCGGCGGGGTCGCTCGCGACCGTGGGCGACTTGAACATGCGGACTTCGCCCGAATCGTCCTCCACCACCAGATCGGTGAAAGTGCCGCCGGTGTCGGACGAAACGCGGTAGCGCCGGGGGGTCTGCGCCACCGGCCTAGTCCAGCCGCGCGGTGAGGCCCGCGGATCGGCCCTCGTCGATCGCGATCACCGAACCGTACATCCCCCGTACCCGCCCATCGACCAGGAACAGCGCCGCCTCCGCGATCTCCTCGGCGGGCGTGAAGGAGCGCGGCGAGGGCGTGATCCGCGCGATCCAGTCGCGGCGCGCGGCAAAGGCGGGCGATGTGCGCACTTCCACGTTGATCGGCGTCGCGGTGTTACCCGGCGAGATCGCGTTGACCGCGAGATCAAACGGCGCGAGCTCGAGCGCGGTCGCCTTGGTGAAGGCGATCACCGCCGCCTTGGCGGTCGAATACAGGCTGTAGCCGGGCGACGGCACGATCCCGGCGACCGAGGCGATGTTGACGATCCGCCCGCTCCGGCGCGCGGTCATCAGCGGCGCGACCGCCGCCGTCATGCGGATCACGCCCTTCAGATTGACATCGATCATCTCGTCGATCTGGCGGTCGTCCATCGACCCGAGCGGGGTCGGATACCAGATGCCCGCCGAGTTGATGAGGATGTCGGGCACGCCGATCCGTTCCGACACATCGCCGACCAGCGCCTTGACCTGATCGGGTTGCGAGACGTCCGCGACGAAGCCCGTCGCATGTCCGCCTTCGCGCAAGATGCTCTCGGCCGCCGCCTGCGCTTTGGCGAGGCTTCCGCTCGCGACGACCGCCACCTCCGCCCCCGCCACGGCCAACCGGCGCGCGATCGCGAGGCCGATGCCCGATGAGCCGCCGGTGACGAGCGCGACCTGCCCTTCGAGCGCGGTCATGCGGCCACCTGCAGCTCGCCGCCCGACACCAGCTGCCCATAGATGGCCGCGAACTCGTCGGTAGCCTCCACCACCCGATCGAAGTCCTGCTCGGTGTGCACCATCGACACGTTGAGCATCCCGCGCGGCGCGGCGTAGACGCCCCGCGACAGCAGGTGGAAGTAGAACAACCCCTTTTCCGTCGCGTGACCGCGGGTCTCGTCGCTCGGCCGGTCGATGCGCTCGCGGGTGAAATGCGCGTTCATCGAGGAGCCCCGCCCGGTGAACTGCATCCGCATCTGCCGCGCTTCGACTACCTCGTTCAGGCGTGCGCGGAGCCGCTCGCCGCGCGCGCACAGCATTTCCGCCGCCTCGCCGGTGAACACCTCGCCCACCGCGGTGACGCCGACCCCCATCGTCAGCGTGTTGTTGTTGAAGGTGCCGGCATGGCTGATCGCGCCTGCCCGCGCGGGATCGAACATCGCCATGATCTCGCCCTTGCCGCCAAACGCGCCGCAGCCGAGCCCGCCGCCGATATATTTGCCCAGCGTCACGAAGTCGGGCGTGATCCCCAGCGCGCCGTGGATACCGTGTGCGCCCAGGCGTGAGGTCACCACCTCGTCGAAGATCAGCACGGCACCCGCCGCGGTCGTCAGGTGGCGCAGCTCGCGGAGGAACGCGTCGCGACCGGGGATGCAGCCGCCGCTCGACAGCATCGGCTCGACCATCACCGCCGCCACCTCGCCCGCATGTTGTTCCAGCAGCGCGCGGACGCTGGCGGCGTCGTTGTAGCGCGCGTTGAGGAAGCTGTAGGGCGCGTTGAGCTTGTGGCCCGGCAACACGAAGGTGAGCGCCGCGCCGTGATAGCCGCCGTCGAACACGATCACCTTGTCGCGCCCGGTGAACGCGCGCGCCGCGCCGATCGCCATGATGTTGGCCTCCGTGCCCGAGTTGGTGAAGCGTACCCGCTCGATGGCCGGAAATCGCTCGACCAGCAGCTGCGCGAACCTGGCTTCCCACGCGGTCTGCCCGCCGATGCTGAGTCCGGCGGCGCCGACCTCCCGGATCGCGCGGAGGATGGCCGGGTGGCTGTGGCCATAGACGCCCGCCGTATATTCGCCGAGAAAGTCGACATAATCGTGCCCGTCCGCGTCGGTGAGCGTCGCGCCCTGGCCGCCCGTGAAGCAGAGCGGGAACGGCTGGTGGTAAAGGTTGCTGCGCGTGTTGCCGCCGGGGAGCACCCGGCACGCCTCGGCATGGAGCCGCGCGCTCGCCGGATTGGCATTGGCGAACGCGCTTTTGAGCGCGTCCAGCGCCGCCGTCGCATCACCGCTCCGGTCCGTCATCGCCCCTGCTCCCCATTCAGCCCAAGCATGTGCCGTGCGCTCGCCGGGGTCGCGACCGTGCCGCCGAGATCGCGCAGGATGCGCACCGCCTTTTCGACCAGCTGCGCGTTGTCGCGGGCGAGCTCGCCCCTGGCGATGTAGACATTGTCCTCCAGCCCGACCCGGACATGGCCGCCGAGCAGGAAGCTTTGCGCAAGCATCGGGAACGCGAACGCGCCGATGCCGAACGCCGACCACACCGATCCGGGCGGCAGCAGCGACGCCAGGTAGGCGAGGGTCGCGGGCGTGGCGGTGGCGCTGTAGCGGACGCCGAGCACGATCTGGAAGAACGCAGGCTGGTCGAGCACGCCCTGCTTGATGAGGTCCTTGGCCAGCAGGATGTCGCCGCTGTCGAACACCTCCAGCTCCGGCTTGACGCCCGCGCCTCCGATCCGGCGCGCCATCTCGGCCACCGCGTCGGGCGCGTTGATGACGACCGAACCGTTGGAGAACATCGTGTTGAGGTCGAGCGAGCAGATGTCCGGGCGCAAGGCGACGACATGCTCCACCCGCACCTCCGGCGTGGTCAGTGTCGTGCCCTCGCCCGCGGTCTTCGGATCGACACGTCCGGGCACGAACCGCGCGCCGGGGCCGGTGGTGAGGTTGATCACCACGTCCCGGTCGCGATCCTGGATCAGCCGCACGACCTCGCGATAGAGGTCGAGCGAGGTGCTCGGGCGGCCCGTTTCGGGGTCGCGGACATGGATGTGGACGATGCTCGCGCCCGCAGCGGCGGCATCGAGACACGCCGCGGCGATCTCCGCGGGCGTGACCGGCAGGCGCGGGTGATGCTCCCGCGTGGTGTGGTTGCCCGTGACGGCGCAGGAGATGATCGTGTCGGCCATGGAGTTCCTATGGACAGCGCCTTGCGCTTGAGCGCGGGTTTCCCCGTCACGCTTTGGCGGTGCCGCGGACGAGGCGGTCGGCGAACCAGTCGGTGACGTAATCCGCGCCCAGATAGCGGTTATCGAGCTGGCAATGCTCCGCGCCGCCTTCTTCGAGCGTGAAGACCTTGAGTTCCTTGTCCGCCGACGCCGCCTCGTCGACGGTCCGGCTCGCATGGCTTAGCGGTATCTGGCGGTCGTTGCCGCCATGCGTGACCAGCAGCGGGCATTGCAGCCGGCCGAGGATGCCACGCAGCGTCAGCCGCTCGGTCAGCGCCACCCACTCCTCCGGCGTCTTCATCCCCCACGACCAGAGCCCGTGACCGACCGCGTCGGGGAGGGGGGAGTTCGCACTCGCACCCACGCCCGCCAGCCTTGGCCTGACGATCTCGCCGAAGTCGTACAGCCCGCCCCAGGCGCATACTGCCTTGACCCGCGGTTCGAAGCAGGCGGCGCGCGGCGCGAAATAACCGCCCATGCTGATCCCCGCCAACCCGATCCTGTCCGCATCGACGTCGTCGCGGATCTCGAGATAGGCGATCAGGACCCTGACGTAATTCTCGGTCTCGACCTCGCCGGTCAGCCCTTGGAGACGGATCGCTTCGCCCGCGCCCGGTTGATCGACGATCAGCGCGGACATGCCGCGCGGGCGATAGCCCGACAGATAGGGGTATTGCGTTTCCTTGATCGAGTCGAAGCCCTGAAGGTGGATAACGGTCGGACGCGGCCCATCGCCTTCGCCCGAGAGGAACATCGCGGGGATGAACGCGCCCTTGTAGGGTACGCGGACGAACTCGATCGGGTCGCCGCCGAGCCGCCGCGCGAGTTCGTAGTTCTTCAGCGCGCGTTTGTAAGCGTCGAGCTTGGCGGGATCGGTGTGGCTCGCCATCCGCTCGGCGCGCAGAAAGTACATGGCCGAGCGGTGATATTTGCGCGCGGCGGAGAGATCGTTGCCGCGCGCCCGGTCACGTTCCGCGAACCCTTCCACCTCCGTGCCGAGCTCCACCATCGCCGCGAACCAGGCGGCGTTGGCGGCGACGCGATCGGACGGGTCGAGGTCGGCGACCTTGCGCAGCGCACGGTCCGGCTCCGAGATGGTGCCGACCTCGTCCACCAGCGTGGTGACGGCCATGTTCCAAGTGTAATTGCCGCTGAAATACTCGAACATGGCACAGCCCCCAACCGCACATCAGCACGGTACCTGATGCGTGTTATATCACATTGCGGAGTAGCACAACGGCTAATTAGCCTGTTGCTATGAGCCCCGCGACGCGCGAGTTCCGCTCGCCAGCCACGGCGTCAGCAGCGCCACGCCAAGCATCGGTGCCGCCGTGCACAGCATCGCGCCCACCAGCCCGATGTGGCCGGTCAGCAGCCCGGCCGCGATCAGCGGCGCGAGCGAGCTTGCCATGCGGCTCACCCCGCCCTTCCAGCCGGTGGCCGCCGCGCGCATCGAGGGTGGGTAGAGTCCCGGGGTGATGATATTGAACGCCTGCTGCACGCCCGTCGAGAACACGCCCGCGCAGATCAGCGCGGCGATGAACGCAGGCGTGCCGAAGGGCAGAAAGCCGAGTGCGGCGAGCGCGACGGCGGCTGCAGCGGCGTACCCGGCCAGAATCCTGTACGGCCCGACCCGGTCCATGATGACAGGTACCAGCAGCCCGGACACCAGCCCTCCCGCAAGGCCCAATGCCAACACCCCAGCCGTCTTCGCGACGGAGATACCGGCGAACTGGTTGAGAAAGGTGGACAGGAACCCGAACAGCGTCACCGCGATCAGGCTGAAGCTGGTCGCCGCCCACAGCGTCGCGGTGAGAAGCGCGCGCCGGTCCTGAAACAGCTCGATGATCGGTAACCGGGGAGCCGCGCCGCTTGGCTTTCCGGCGAAACTGGTGTGGTTGGGCAAATGCACTCCGAGCGTGTGCAGGATGCCGACGATCCGCGCGTCGCGCCCACCGCGCAGCGCGAGGAAGCGCGGCGACTCAGGAACAAGCAGTATCACCAGCGGGATCAGCAGGAGCGGCGTCACTCCGCCAAGCTGAAAGAACAGGTGCCAGCCGTGCCGGTCGAGCAGCACGCTGATCAGCGCCGACGCCACCAGCGGCCCGACGATTATGCCCGCCAGACCAAGGCCGACCAGCGTCGATCGCCAGCGGATCGGCGCGATATCGGCGACCGTCGAGGCCGCGACCGGCAGCAGCGCGCCGCCGAACACGCCGACCGCGAACCGCACGGCCGCGAATTGCTGGACGCTGCCGACCGATGGCGTGACCAGCGTTCCCAGCCCGAACACGAGCAGGCAGGCGAGCATGACGGGCTTGCGC
>CAXTTU010000008.1:22694-28349 GCA_964247225.1 uncultured Sphingomonas sp.
ATGGGCTGATCGCGAAAGCGCCGATCGCCTGACCCACCGTCTGCGCCGCGAACGCCGCCGCCAGCGTCGCCGCCGGCACGGTCAGGGCACCAGCGATGACGGGCAGCAACTGACCCGCGACATGCAGGTCATAGGTATCGAGGAGCAGGACAAAGAAGCAACCGACCGCCGCCAGCCAATGCCCCATGCTCAACCGGGCGGTGTCGAGACAGGAGCCGAGATCGGTGATCCCGCTGCCAGCGACGATGTCTGGCTCAGCAATGCTCCGGGCGTCGCTGCGCGGCTGCATCGCATGCTTCTGGTCGGCTTGATCCAACATGACCCGGGTTTCCCAACCAGTGTTGCATCATACAACGCATGATTGTTGTAAGCCGTCAAGCTTCCGTTCGACGCGGAGAGTCGTCCAGAATGCCGCGTGAGCGATGCCCTAAGCGAGAGCGTCCAACCGACACTGGTCCGTCACCTGATATGTGATACACGCGCGCCATGGTCGGCCGGCTCCGCCGCGCACCATGGGCAGACGGGAGGCGGCGCGTGGCGGCGGAGATGGAACCGATCGGGCGGAACGACACCTTGGCGGACATCGCCTATGGGCGACTGCGATCCGCGCTGATGTCGGGAAGTTTCCGCCCGGGGGACACGTTGAGCATCCGGCAACTGGCGGGCATGCTGGGCATCAGCGCGACGCCCGCCCGCGACGCGATCAGCCGGGTGTTATGGGAACACGGGCTGGAGAACGGTCCCTACCGCACCATCGTCGTCCCCGTCCTGACGCGCGACGAGCTGCGCAAGATCTATGACCTGCGCGAGGCGCTGGAAGGGCTCGCCACCGCGCTCGCGGCGGCTCGCTTCACCCCCGACAACCTCCAGCAGCTCGAAACCGCGCAGGCGACGCATCTCGCGTCGGTGGAGGGGCACGACTACCGGGCCGCGCTGGCGGCGAACGAGGCATTCCATTTCGCGATCTATTCGGCGTCGGACAATGCCATGCTGATCGAGATGATCCGCGGGCTGTGGCTCAAGCTCGGGCCGTCGCTCAACCTGCTCTACCCGACCTATGACCGGAGCCGCCTCGGCGTGAGCCACCATCAGGAGATCGTGGACGCGATGCGCGGCGGCGACCCGGATGCCGCCCGGGCCGCGATCATCGCCGATTTGAATGACGGCTGGCGGGAGCTCTCGCGGGCGCTTTGAGACTTCGCCGGCCGGACGTTGCGGCGGCAGCTGAGGGCGGGGGAGTGACCGAGCTCGGGTTTATTGCGACACGCAGTTGAAACTGCTTGCGGCATTGGCATCGCCCGTCCCCGTGTAGCGCGGCCACTTGGGATATTCGCACAGCGGCCGTGTCCGGCCCGGAACACCTGTGAGGTCGGTGACGACCGGGTTGCTCGGTGCCTGCCCGCGCTCCGCCCACGCTTCGAGCGCGGAGACGGAGTCCCAGCTCGCGTTGAAGATCGTGCTGACGACGTGAGCATAGCCGGGGATCTCGTAATAGCGGAGGAAGCCGGCGGTCCGCTTCGTGCCCATTCGCTTCGTGACCCGGTCGACATAGGCCTGCGTCGCGCGGGGACTCACCAGCTGATCCGCGGTGCCGTGCACGATCAGGATCTTGCCGCCACGCGCCTGAAAGGCGGACAGGTCGGTTGCCGTCAGGTCCTGCTCGGCGGAAAGCTGGCTGATGCGTTCGCGAAAAGCGCCGGGATGTTCGGGGTCGAAGGCGAGCGAGTCCGCCTTGGGGTCACGGGTCACGAAATATTTGACCCATTGGTTCCAGAAACCGGCCTCATACGGCATGCCGCCCGCCAAGGTCGGGTTACGGATCGGTGCCGCGGGCGCTTCGACACCGAGCCCGAGAAAGGTGACCAGTCGCTCCACGCCCGCGCCGGGACGCCCGAAATCCGCTCCCCAAGCGTTGAACCCCGGATAGCCCTTCTCGCCGCTGGCCAGACGGTAACCGAACGCGATCGGCGTGTTGATCGTCCGGAACGCGGCGATCTGCGCGTCACTCAGGCACGAGTCACCCGCGTCCGCGCCATCGGGGCATCGCAACGGCTTGCCCGCCACGGTGGCGGTAGCGGGGTCGAAGCGCCGGTTGCACGCGCGCTGGTTGCTGATCACGCCATCCACGACGCCGTCGAGCCCGTCGCATGTCTCCATCGCGGCGGCGAGAAGCAGCTGCCGCTTGGCGAGCGAAGGCCAAGCGCCGGGTGCCGCGAGCGCGCGCGTGATCCGGCCGAACGCCAGGTCGAGGCTGGCCGCTGCGCTCGCGGGATAATAGACGATCAGCCCGTCAAAGTCGGTCGGCCACCGCTGCGCAAAGGCGAGCGCTTCGCGTCCGCCCGACGACCCACCGACCATGTACGCGCGCGTCGGCCCGCGGCCGTAGTGGGCCGTCATCAGGAACAGCGCGGCGTCCCGGGTCTTCTTGAGCGCCTCGTAGGCAAAATTGCGACGCGCCTCGTCATTCAGCGCGAACGCGCCGGGTTCGGTCGGATTGGTGGACACCTCGTGACCGGAGTCGCTTGAAAAGGTCGCATAGCCGCGACCGAGCGGATTGGGCCGGTCGGTCGGCCCGGCGGGCACGTCGGCGGTGGCGTCCGGAACCGTGCCGTCATAGCCGCCGCCGCCGAACATCATCGCCTTGCCGTTCCATTGGACCGGCAGGTTGACCTGCAGTTTGATGGCGGGCGCGGTCGGGTCGATCGGGGCGATGTCGGCGAGGAGCTTGCAATAGGTGCCGGTCGTCTTCGCGCCCGATCCGCTCGCCGGGACGACCGTCGCGCCCGTCACCACCGCGCCACGGGTGGGAAGGCCGATCGTTGCTGGGGGCACCCTCAGCCCTTGCAGCGCCGTGCAGTCCAGCGGCGCGGCGGCGGTCGTACCGACGAGCGGGCTGCAGCCGATCGCAGCCAGAAACGCTATCGTACCACAGCGTAGGAGGCGGTGCGCCTTGATCGTCATGCCAGCCTGCCTTGCGTTCGAGTGGAGGAAGCGTCGTGCCCGCCTTGCCGGTCAGACTAGGCCTGTCGCGTAATAGGCGGCGATCACGACGAGGACCGCGGCGGACTTGATCAGCGTCAGCGCGAAGATGTCGCGATAGGCCTGCCGGTGCGTCAGGCCGGTGACCGCCAGCAGCGTTATCACTGCGCCGTTGTGCGGCAGGGTGTCGAGCCCGCCGCTCGCCATCGCCGCGACACGGTGAAGCACGGCGTCGGGCACCCCGGCGGCATGGCCCGCCTGCCGGATCGAGCTTCCCAGCGCAGCCAGCGCGATGCTCAGCCCGCCCGAGGCGGAACCGGTGACGGCGGCGAGGCCGGAGATCGACACGGCCTCGTTGACCAGCGGATTGGGGATCGCGCGCAACGCATCGCGGACGACCAGAAAGCCGGGCAGCGCGGCAATGACCGCGCCGAAGCCATATTCGGAGGCGGTGTTCACCGACGCCAGCAGCGCCCCGCCGATCGCGGCACGGCTCGCCTCGGCGGCGCGGGGCAGCATCCGCGACCAGGCGAGCACCGCCACGGCGAGGCACCCGGCAATCAGCGCGGCCTCCACCGACCAGATCGCGACCACGGACTTGAGCTCGACCCGGACCGGCGCGGCCTGACCGGGGAGGATCGCCGCCACCGATGCGGGATAGGCATGGGGGATGAGCCGGGTCAGCGCGAAGTTGACCGCGGCCACGATCACCAGCGGCAGGATCGCGACCAGCGGACCGGGCAGGTTCGTGGCATCGACCGGCTCCGGCTCGTTGCGATGCCCCGCGCCATAGCCTTCCCCCTTGCGGAGCGCCGCGCGTCTCGCCGTTTCGAGATAGAGGAGGCCGCAGGTCAGGATGAACGCCGCGCCGATCAGCCCCAGCACCGGCGCGGCCCAGGTCGTCGTGCCGAAAAAGCTGGTGGGGATGATGTTCTGGATCTGCGGCGTGCCCGGCAAGCTGTCCATCGTGAAGGTGAACGCGCCCAAGGCGACCGTCGCGGGCATCAGCCGTTTGGGGATCGCGGCCTGTCTGAACATCTCGGCCGCGAACGGGTAAACCGCGAACACGACCACGAACAGCGACACGCCGCCATAAGTGAGGAGGGCGGCCGTGAACACGATCGTCGGTATCACCCGGACCGGCGCGCCGGCGCGCGCGAAGGCGGCGACGAGCGCGGCCGAGAAGCCGGACACCTCGATCAGCTTGCCGAACAGCGCCCCCAGCAGGAATACGGGAAGGTAAAGCTGCAGAAAGCCGACCATCCGCTCCATGTAGACGCCGCTGAAGACCGCAGGGACCAGCGCGGGGTCGTAGAGCAGGACCGCGAGCATCGCCGCGATGGGCGCGAACAGGATGACGCTGACGCCGCGATAGGCGGCGAGGATCAGCAGCAGCAGCGGCACCAGCGTGAGCAGCACGGCGATCATGTCGGGCGACCTTCGCGGGCGACGCCGCTCGCGGCGTGTTTCCGTCCGGGCGGGTCGGCGGCGGTCGTCATCAGGCCTCCCCTTCGCCGGACTGGCGGTCGGCAATCGTCAATATTGCCTTCAGCTTCGTGTCGCGATCCGCCGCCAGCGCCTCCGGCGACCGGCCACCGGTGCCATCCCGAACCGCGGCGACCATGGCGCGCTTGAGCTCCTCGGTCACAACCGGGCGCTGCGCGTCGTCCCACAGCGCCTCGAACGGCGCGCCGAGATGGTCGAAGAAGTGGGCCAGTCCACCCTGACCGCCGCCAAGGTCGAAGGTCGCGAATGGCCCCAGCAGCGCCCAGCGCGGCCCGAGCGCGAGCGTGACCGCCGCGTCCACGTCCTCGACGCTGGCCTGACCGCTCGCGACCGCGTCGACCGCCTCGCGCCACAGCGCCGCCTGCAGCCGGTTGGCGAGATGCCCCGGCCGCTCGCGATGGAGACGGACCGGGCGCTTCCCCAGCTGCCGATAGAAGCGCATCGCCGCATCGATCGCCCAGTCCGCCGTCAGCGTGCCGCCTACCACCTCCACCAGTGGGATGATATGCGGAGGGTTGAACGGGTGACCGATCAGCAACCGATCGGCGAACGCCAGATCCGCTTGCAGCTTCGACGGCTGCAGCGTCGATGTGGAGGATGCGACCACGGTGCGCGGCCCGACGGCCTCGCCGATGCGGTGGAACAGCGCCTGCTTGACCGTCGCGTCCTCGGGCCCGTTCTCCTGCACGAAGTCGGCCCCCGCCACCGCCTCTTCGGGCGTCGACGCTACCTCTATGCCGTCGCCGTGCCTGGCGCAGAGAGCGGCCAGTGCTTGGGGCGAGGGGTCCCAGACGCTGACCTTCAGCCCGCTCGCCAGAAACGCCTCGATCCAGCTCGAACCGATAACGCCGCACCCCAACACCGCCGCGCGGACTACGTCGCTCGCGGTATCGGTCATGCCTCCCGCCAATGCATCGACAAACGGGTCCGCCTGCGAAAGAGCAGTGTCCGCACTGGGCCCGGTCAGAACCGCACCGCGATCGTCCCCAGCACCTGGCGCGGGTTGCCGTAGAAGGCGGTCGCGATTCCCTCCTTGCCCAGCGTCGAGGTATAGCCGCCCGCGGCGTTGAGGATCGGCACGCCCGCCAGCGTCGCGTTGATATACTGGTACCCGCTGGTCTTGTAGCGCACGTCGGTCAGGTTCTTGCCATGGATGCCGATCGAATAGCG